>DATLYH010000181.1:0-3157 GCA_035575035.1 Gemmataceae bacterium | reverse complement strand
CGCCGAGATGCGCGCGGCGGTCGCCGAGGTGGTTGAGGAGTTCGCCGCCGACCGGCCGGCCGAGGTGAAGCAGGCCCTGGCTGACTACCTCACCCAGGTTCCCGCCGCCATCCGGCGCTCGCTTCGCCGCCCGGCCGACCCGGCCGGCATCACGGTGGCCCCCGAGCAGATCGTGAGCAAGGCCGAGGACCTTCTTCCCTTCCTGCCCGCGCGGCTACCGCGCTTCAAACCAGGAGATCGGCCGCTGAGCAATGTCGATTACGAGTTGGTGGAGCTGCTCGGCGTCGGCGGCTTCGGCGAGGTCTGGAAGGCCCGCAACCCGCAGTTCGACTCGCTGCCGCCGGTGGCGCTAAAGTTTTGCCTCAACGACATCGCCCGCGATCTGCTGCTGCGGCACGAAGCGGCCGTACTCAACCAGGTGATGCGCGAGGGGCGGCACCCCGGCATTGTGGCCCTGCAACAGAGCCACCTCAGCGCCGTGCCCCCCTGTCTGGCCTATGAGTTCGTGGCCGGCGGCGACCTGACCGGCCTGATCCGCGAATTGCACCGCACCGCCAAGGATGCCGAGACGGTCATCAAACGATCCATCGAGATCATGCAGGAGCTGGCCGACATCGTTGCCTACGCTCACCAGCGCAAGCCGCCCATCGTTCACCGCGACCTGAAGCCGGCGAACATCCTGGTGGAGCGGACGGCGGACGGCAAGACCCGGCTGCGCATCGCCGACTTCGGCATCGGCGGCGTGGTGGCCCGGCAGAACATCGAGCAGACGCGGGTCGGCACCACCCAGGGCGGCTTCCATCATTCGGTGGTCCGGGGGGCGTTCACGCCGCTGTATGCCTCGCCGCAACAGATGCGGGGCGAGCCGCCCGACCCGTGCGACGATGTCCATGCCCTGGGAGTCATCTGGTATCAGCTCCTCACCGGCGACCTGAGCGTCGGCCGGCCCGGCGGCACACGCTGGGCCAAGCGGCTCGAAGAGCAAGGGATGACCGAGGAGCAGCTTGAGCTGTTGGCCAGCTGCTTCGAGGATAATCCGGCACACCGGCCGGCCGACGCCGCCCAACTGGCCGAGCGCCTCCGCGAGGTCGGCAGCCGCAAGCGCAAGACCCGCAAGCCGACCCTCCAGCTGGACGCTGGCGAGGCCGAAACGTTCGAGCGGTTTGCCGCCGCTCGCGCCATCTATGAGGAGGCCAAGGCGGGGCTGGACCACTACAGGGAGGCCGCCCAGGAGATGCTCTGGCGCAAAATACTGCAACTGTGGGCCCAGGGCGGAGGCAAGCCGGACAACCAGCAAATCAAGGTGCCCGGCGGCCGGGCCGCGGGGCAGGTGCAGATCAAGGAAGTCCTGAAGATGGACCTGCCCGACGACCAGTCCATCCAGACCGTCCTGCTCAACGCCGGTTTCTCCCAGGAGTGCGTCGAGCGGATCGTCCAGTCCGAGGTGACCGCCGAGACCGAGGTGATGCTGCGCTCGCCGGCGGAACTGGCCAAGACCAACCCCGAGCTGGCGGCCAAGGTCCGGAAGGTGCTCCAGGAGGCGCTGACGCCGGCCGAGCAGGAGGAGGCCTTCGTCAAGACGGTCACCGTCAAGGTGAAGAAAGGCTTCCTGGAGCGGGCGACCGACTATGCCTGCTCGCCGGAGGAGTTGGCCCGGCTCTTCGAGATCATCCGGCCGCAGTTCACGCTGACCGGCGTCACTTATCAGGGCGACCTGGAGAAGGCCTTTAGCGAGATTCGGGCCCACCGGGGGCAGGCCGACCTGGAGGGCGCGCCGGCGAAGTGATGCGACCGCGCTACCAGTATAACCTCCGATCAGCTGAGCTGGCGCTTGACAGCAGCAACCCAGCGCGGTCCAATCGACCGGACTGGACCGGGAGTTGTCCCTCAAGCCTGGCGGTGCAGGAAGCGGTATGCTCGATTGGCATCACCTGGTACGCCTGTCTGATCGAGAATTGGCGCGGGTTGATATCGCGCTGGTCAACCTCGCTTGCGCGCGCCGGTTTGCCCGGGTCGGATCGAATCGACGTCGGCCTGTGCCTTCGCACGCTCGATTCTTGGGCGGAGCAGACGCGCCGATTCACCGAGCGGGTGATGCCCATGTTCTACTCGGGCAGGTGCGACTACCCAGACTCCGAGCCCCGCTTCCGCATCCAGGCGATGATCACCTACCTCCAGCGCGACCTCGGCATCCGTTACCGGCTCGACCGGCGGGACGACAATGCCGTCTTCGAGCCCGCTGACAATTTTCTGCACGGGATCATCCAGGGCAAAGGGGGCACCTGCGGATCGCTGCCGGTCCTGTACGCAGCGATCGGCGGTCGGCTGGGCTACCCCCTCATGCGGGCGACAACGCGCTGCCATCGGTACGTTCGCTGGGACGCCTTGCCGGGCGGGGACTGCTTCAATATCGAGGCGTCCGGCGACGGCGTCAGCTTCTTCCCGGACGAGTACTACTGCACGGGTCCCTTCGCCATGCCGGCGGAGACGATTCGAGCTTGCGGCTACCTGGAATCGCTTTCCCCGCGAGAAGAACTGGCCAGCTTTCTGGTGCAGCGGGGCGAGTGCTGGATGCAGGAGAAGGTGTACGGCGAAGCGGTGACAAGCTTTGCCTGGGCGAACGAACTTGACCCGCGCCGACAACAGCATGCTTTCCTGACCCTTCAGGCCCTGCGGAAGTGGGACGAGTAGTTGAAAGCCATGCTGCCTCCGCGACACTTTCCGCAGCTGGACATCGGCCTGCCGCCGCCCCAGTTTCTGAACCTGCCCCGCGAGGTCGAGCGAACGGTCATCGGCATGCGGATCACCGAAAGCCTGCTGAAAGACCCGGACTACGAGCGGCGTTGGTGGGGACCGCTGCGGCAGCATCCCGACCAGCGCCCCCAAGGGCTGCCTACCCGTCTTCGAGTGGATTATCGCTGGAACAGGCCCGCCCGTGAAGCGGCGCTCAAAGCCTGAAAGGAGACAGCCGTGACTTATTCTCCGAACCTTGGTCGGTGGCTTCAGGAAGATCCAGTAGGTTTCGAGGCAGGGGATGCCAATCTCTACCGCTACGTACTCAACAACCCAACGAACCTCACTGACCCGAACGGGCTCGAGGCCCTCGCGATACAGGCCCCCGCACCCGATTGGCAACCTTACATGAAGAATATCGAGT
>DATLYH010000180.1:0-18226 GCA_035575035.1 Gemmataceae bacterium | reverse complement strand
CATTCTTGTCTATCCCTCTCCTAAGGGGGAGAGGGGAGAGGGGCAGGGTCGATCGGTTGAAAGACCTCGGCGTAACGACAGCGGCCGGCCAGGGCGCCGCGGTACTGGCCCAGGCCACGGGCAGCGCGGTCATAGCGGAAGCCCTCCAGCTGGGACCGGTAACACCGAATCGCCCGCAGCTTGCGCATCATGACCGGGGTAATATCCTCCACCCGATCGTACTCGGCCAGAGGGGTCCACACCTCATAGGTAAGAAGGACCGGGACTGGAATGTCGGCACCGGCCAGCGCTGCGCGGACAACAAACAGGGCCGCCCGGTGGTCGGGGTGCCACTCGCGCGGATGGGGGAGGTAAACGATCTGTGGCGCCGCACGTCCCAGGACCGGCGTCAGGGCGGCCGCCGCCTGGTCCACTTCGTCATGGATATACCAGTCTGCCTGCCGCAGGAACGTGACCGCCGCGACCCCCAGGACATCTGCGGCCGCCTCTGCCTCGCGCTCCCGGACCTGCCGCGCCTGCTCCTGCGGCAGGTGCTTCAGGCCCAGCTCACCGGAGGTGAGAAAGACGACGGCCACCCGGTCGCCGCGCCCCACATGCAGGCAGATGGTGCCGCCGCAGCCGATCGCCTCATCGTCCGGGTGCGGCGCGATCACCATGACGTTCATGGCCCACCTCCTGGCCGGGGGGCGGCAGTCCCGCTAACGCATAGTAAGCGGCCGGCGTCCGCCGACCGGTCGAGGCGCTGCGGCGGCTAATCGGGCAGCGGCCGGCCGCGAGTCTCGGGGCCGAACCAGACGAGCACGATGCCGACCAGATAGATCGCGCTCAGGACCGTCCCGGCCATGGGGAAACTGCCATCAAAGAAGCTCATCAGTGTGGCCGTCTGCAGGGTGCCGATCGCGGCAATGACCCGGCCGAAGTTGTACGCGAAGCCCTGGCTGGTGGCGCGGATGCTGGTGCGGAACAATTCCGGCAGGTAGAGTGGGAACCACCCGTAAAAGGCAGCCGTGATTCCACCGGCGAGGAAGACCGAGGCCAGGAACGCACCGCCGTAGGACGTGTTGCCCTGGTAGAGCAGGACCGCCGAGCCGAGCGAGCCGAGGCAGAGCAAGGTGTAGGTGATGCGCCGGCCGAGCCAACCGCCCACCAGGGCCGCGGCGATGGTCCCGACGATGGCGCCGGCGGCACTGGCGATCTGGGTGTACTCCTTGGCGTGAGCGGGCCCGGTCTCTGCCGTCAGCTGGATGGCCCAGCGCGGCGCCCACTGCAAGGCGCCCCAGGTGCCCAGCAATGCCACCCCCGCCAACCCCGCCCCCAGCAGCAGTCGGCCCAGGTTCCTCCCCACGCCCCCCGCCTCCACGTCGCCGGCTGCCTCCGCCCGCTTCAGGTAGCGCAGCACCGGGTACAGGAAGCCTCCCAGCGCCACGGCCAGGCCGAGCAGCGTTCCCGGCACGCGGACGGCCATCCGCTCCACGAGTGGCGACCACAGGATGATGACCAGCCCGGCGCCCAGGGCCCCGAGGAGCACTCCCAACAGGTCGCGGTTGGACCAGTGCGAGGTCGCCCCGCGCTCGCGCTCCGCCTCCCAGCGGGCCGACTCCGGCACGCACAGGCGGATCAGGAAGATCAGCAGCGCGGGCAGCGCCCCGAGGATCATCATGAACCGCCAGCCGTCATTGCGGAGCAGGTGCTCCACCGATTCCTCCGACAGGCCGATGGCGCGCATCAAGTCGCCAACCTGCTGAAGCAGCGCCGTCAGAACCAGGCTGATCAGGCCGACGAGGAGGAAGCCGACGTTGGCGGCCGCCCCGATCAGGCCCGCCAGGAAGGCGCGCGAGCGATCGGGCCATAGCTCGGTCACCAGGGCCACGCCCAGGGCCCATTCGCCGCCCATGCCGAGCGAGGCGATGAAGCGCAGCACAGCGATCTGCCGGGCGTCGGTGGCCAGACCGCACAGCCCGGTGAAGACCGCGTAGGTGAAGATGCTCAGCGACATGGCTCGGACCCGGCCGATGCGGTCGCCGAGCCAACCAAACAGCACCCCGCCGGTGGCAGCGCCGACTAGGAAGACCGCGATGATGACTGAGAACCACTGGTCGGCGTCGGCGGCCGGGCGGCCCGCGAGTAACTCCTTCAATGCCGGCTGGCCGATCAGCGGGAACAGGCCCATCTCGAAACCGTCGAACATCCAGCCTAACAAGGCCGCGATCAGGGCCATCCACGGGCCGCGGCTGCCGCTCTTCAACTGCTGTGTGCCCATGCCGGACCTCTTGGTGTGGCGAGAGAGTGCTCGGTTGAGAATACCTGCGCCGGCGGGCGATCCCAAGTCGAAAGTGCTGGCGCTTCGACATTTTTGCGCCTGCTGCTGGCGGGGACGGATTGTCTTAAGGATTACATCTGCCAAATGTTCGAGCAGAACATGCCGATGAGTAGTCCGACGTGCAGGGCCGACAGCAGCAGTCCGGCGGTGGCCAGGATCATATGGCCGCCACGCGTGCGGATGGCCGCCGCTCCCTGACCAATCCCCGGCACCGACAACAGCGGGCTGCTCATGATCACCAGCGCCCCCAGCAGCATCACCAGCTGGCCGGCCGCCATGTCCGACACCGAAAGAGCCCCGCCAAGGATCACGACCACAACCCCGACGACCACCACCCCCCAGGCAGCCAGGCCGAAGACCAAGGCCAGCACCGCCTGGCGCAGGTGGGCTCGCGCCTCCTCCGGGGGTGCCTCGGAAACCTCCAGGGCGCGGTTGACGCAGGCGATGCACACGGCCTGGCCGCGCCAGCGGGTCCGACAGACCGGGCAGAGATAGTTGCCGCAGCGCTGACACGTCCCGACGGCGGCGTTCGACTCGTGGGCGGTGCATCGGTTGTCGTCGGGGCCGGCCGGCCGCGGCACTCCCGACCGCTCATAAAGCGGCGCACGGCAGTACGGACAACGAGCGCCCAAGCGCTCCGGCTTGCGGAGCAACGGCCGGTCGCAGGCGGGACAGTAGGGCATGAGGAGAATCACTCCAGGATCAGTTTGCCAGCCATGAGCAGCACGACCGTCAGACACCAGAGGACGCCGAGGGCGCCGGCCATCGTCCCGGTCAGGGCCAGCGCCCGGCCGCCCACGCGCGGGTCAGCCTCGATGTCGCGCAAGGCAAGCAGACCGAGGACCAGCGCCACCGCCGGCAAGATCAGCCCGATCAGCCCGCACCCCAGTGTTCCTGCCGACGGGGCCTGGGGCATCCCCAGGGGGATGATCGTCAGACAGAATCCCACCGGAGCACTGATCAGCCCCAGTAGCAGCGCGACCAGGGCCAACGGCGACAGCTGCGGCGATCGCTGGAGTTGACCAAGGCGGTAGTTCTTGCACGGTCCGCATAGCGTCTCCCCCTGAAGTTCGACCACACAGCTTGCGCAGAATGCCTCGCCGCAGGCCGCGCAGGTGCCCTGCGCAGGGGCGTCCTCGTGGTTCAGGCAGCGGGACGGATCGCGGGGCGGCGCCACGGGCCGACGGCGCGGCCGTACAACCGGCGGCCGATCCCGCTCCTCGTCGTGGTCTTTCTCTGAGTCAGCCGCTTCGGGCTCCGGGGGCAGCGGCGCCGTGCTCTCCCAGGGAACGCGGTTGGCCTGGCCGCATTCGCAAAAGACCAGACTGCCACCCGCCTCGTCCGGCCGGCTGTGCCGCTTGCCGCACTGCTTGCATACGAACCAGATCATGTGTGAATGGCGAATTCTTAAGCACCAATGACGAAAGAACGACGAATTCCTAATGACGAATGCTAAAGGTGAGCGGGTAGCACGAGCCCCCCGCTGGGAGGTTCAGCCCTCGGTAGGTTAACGTCCCCGGCCGGGTGTTTCGTCATTCGTGCTTCGTCCTTCGGGCTTCCTTCGTCATCCGTCATTCGATATTCGTCATTTCCTCTCGTGGTTCTGCTTCCACCTACCAAAAGAACAAGTATGTGATCAGGACGAACACCGGCAGCAGGATCAGCCCAGAGTAAGCCATGTAGCCAAAGAACGACGGCGCCGGCACGCCGGCCTCGTCGGCGATGGCTTTGACCATGAAGTTGGGGCCGTTGCCGATGTAGGTATTCGCCCCCATGAAGACCGCCCCGCAGCTGATCGCTTGCAGGATCGCCGGCCGATGGTCCGCCAGCCAGCCGACCGGGTTCTCTCCCGCTGCCATTGTGGCAAACGTCAGGTAGGTCGGCGCGTTGTCCAGGAATGATGACAGGCCGCCGGTCAGCCAAAAGTACTGCCAGGGAGCGTTCAGGCCGAAGGCCGGGCCATGCCGGCGCAGCAACTCCAGGGCAGGCACCATGCAGACGAAGATGCCAGCGAACAGAACGGCCACCTCCACGATCGGTCCCCAACTGAAGCCGTTTGCCTGGCGCAGCCGCGCGGGCGTCAGCACGAACGCCAGTACCGCCATCGCCGCCATGAGCACCTCGCCCCACGGCTTGTGCAAGGTCAGGTCGGGGCAAGGAAAGAACCGCCCTAGCCCGGCGGCCGCGGCCTGAGCCACCTTCTCCGCCTGGAATAGCACAGCCGCCAGGATACCCGCCAGGAACAAGAGATTGCGCAGCCCCTCCAGCCGCAGCGGCTCGACCTCGCTGAGGTCCCAGGCCAGTGCCCGCTTCGGCTCGCGCAGGTAGGCGAACGTGTCCCAGACCAGAAAGATTCCCAGCACGATGCCGTTGGCCACCAGCCACTGCGGCCACAGCGACAGCGTCCAGAAGAAATCGACGCCGCGGAGGAAGCCGAGGAACAGCGGTGGGTCGCCCAGCGGCGTCAGCAGGCCGCCAATGTTGCTGACCACGAAGATGAAGAAGATCGGCAGATGGCGGACGTACTGCCGTTGGTGGTTGATCCGGAGCACGGGGCGGATCAGCAGCATGCTGGCGCCAGTGGTGCCGATGAAGTTGGCCAGCACCGCCCCCACCGTCAGAAGGGCCGTGTTGGTTAGCGGTCGGCCCTGGATATCACCGCGGAGCACAATGCCGCCCGAGACGGTATACAACGACCCGAGCAGGATGATGAACGAGGCATACTCGCCCACAGCGTGCAACAGGGCGTGGGTGTGGTCGGGTCCGGAGTGGACCAGATAGACGGCCACCGGGGCGGCAAACAGGACCATCACCAGGGCCTTGTTGCGGTTGGAATGCCAGAAGTGCCCGGCTGTCAGCGGCAAGAGGGCGATGGCCAGAAGCAGCAGCACAAAGGGAGCGGCACTCCAGACCGGCACATCGAGGATCGGCCGATGTTCGGCCTGTGCGGCCGCCGCCGGGCCCGGCAGCAGGGACAGCCCGATCACCGTCAGCAATGCCACACGCCGCACTGTATTTCCTCCTCTCCCGTCGCTAACGCTCCGGGCTCGGATGCCCCGTCGCTCATGCTCCGGGCTCGGAGTACCCGTCGCGGACGCGCCGAGCGTTGCGTAGACCTTTCGATTCGGCCCCGCGGCGGTCCTGTTGTCTTATGGCGCTGACCGGCAGGCTGCGAGAGGCCCCCTTCAGACCGCCTGGCGCAGGCCGTTTTCCTGATTACTCGCGGCCTTTTACCGACGATTCCTATCATGGAAGGGTTCGCATCCGCGGTCGATGGCGGGCCGTACAACTTGCAAGGGGAAGGTCCGCCATGCCTCCCTCGGACGGCCGGGCCCGGTTATCGCTTTGCGGGATGTTCCCGAGTATCCTGGTTGAACAAGGCGCGGGTCGCCGCCGGCCTCGCGCCCAAGCTGGCAATCCTGTGATCTCCCGGAGTCCGCAACCATGAAAACAAGCCAAAGGATGCTGGCCACCCTGCTCCTGATCGGGGTGGGCGGGCCGGCTTTGGCGCAGGAGAAAGAGCCGGCCATACCCGACCTGCGCGAGCTTGTCTCGCGGCCGCAGAGCGAGATGCGCGTCGTGGTCGAGCGCTACGAGGCCGACCGCGGCAGCCTGAACCGTTTCTACACCATCCCGTCCTCACCGACACGCCATGCCCGGTTGAAACGGTTCTACGCCGACTGGCTAGCCGCCCTCCAGAAGCTCGACGCCGACCGCCTCAGTCCGGAAGGTCGGGAGGACTATCGCCGCCTCTACGACGGCATCCGGCGCGAGCTGCGCCAGCTGGAGCAGCAGGCCCGCAGCCAGGCGGAGATTGCCCCCCTGGTCCCCTTCGCGCCGACCATTATCAACCTGGAAGAGGCCCGGCGGCGGATGGAAAAAGTGGATGCCTTCAAGGCGGCCGGCGTCCTCAACGACATGAAAAAACAGATCGTCCAGACACGCAGCGCGGTCGAGGCCGCGCTGAAATCAGGGGAAGGTGTGTCTGGGGTCAAGATCACCAAGGACACGGCCGGCCGCGCCGTACGGACAATCGACAGCCTGCGGACCGCCCTGCGGAACTGGTTCAATTTCTACAACGGTTATGATCCCATCTTCACCTGGTGGATGGGCGAGCCTTACAAGGAGGCCGACGCGGCCTTGCAGGGCTATGTGGCCTTGCTCCGCGAGAAGACCGGCAGCGAAGAGGCAAGCGAAGACCGTGCCGACCCGGCGCC
Organism: Gemmataceae bacterium; assembly: GCA_035575035.1. Taxonomy (GTDB): domain Bacteria; phylum Planctomycetota; class Planctomycetia; order Gemmatales; family Gemmataceae; genus DATLYH01. The sequence goes on along the minus strand of DATLYH010000180.1, from coordinate 11,689 downwards.
GGGCGAGCTCGAGGAAGTGCCGGAGCAGCCCGTGCCGCCGCCGCGGGAGTCGGAAGTGCCCGACCTGAACGAGCTTCTCTCTTTCCCCCGCAGCGAGATGCGTGGCGTGATCCAGCGCTACCAGGCGGACCGGGGAGGCTCAGGCCGCTTCCGCGGGGCCGCCGTCCCCCTGCCCGCAGCCCCACCGTCGCCCGAGCGCATTGCCCGGTCGAAGAAGCTCTACGCCGGCTGGCTGGCCGCTCTTGGGCAGCTGGACTTCGAAAGCCTCAGCCCGGATGGCCGGATCGATTACCTGCTCCTCAAAAACCACATCGAGCGCGAGCTGCGCCGGTTGGAACTCCAGGCCCGGACCCAGCAGGAGGCGGCCCGCTTCGTCCCCTTTGAGTCATCCCTCCTCGATCTTGACCGGGCGCGGCGTGCCAAGGAGAGGGTAGAACCCGCGCGGGCGGCCGACCTGCTGACCGAGATCAAGAAGCAGATCGAGCAGGCGCGCCGGGCAACCGAGGATGAGCTGAAAGCAGTGGCCGGTGCCGCCAGCGTCCGGGTCGGCGCCGCCAGCGCCGCCGAGACGATCAACCGCCTGCGGACGGCCCTCAAGGAGTGGTTCGATTACTCCAGCAGCGCTGATCCGCAGTTCGCGGAACCGGTCGGCGAGCCGTACCGGGAAGTCAATCAGGCGCTGGAAAGTTACGCCTCTTTCCTGCGGGAAAAGGTGGCCGGCCTGCGGCGGGATGACAGCGGTATCACTGGCCGTCCCATCGGCCGCGAGGCGCTGCTGGTTGAGTTGGCCGGGGAGATGATCCCCTACACGCCGGAAGAGTTGATCGCCATCGCTCACAAGGAATTCGCTTGGTGCGAACGGGAAATGAAGAAAGCGTCCCGCGACCTGGGCTTCGGCGATGACTGGCAGAAGGCAGTCGAGCGGGTGAAGACCCTGCACGTCGAGCCTGGCCGACAGCCCGAGTTGATCCGCGACCTGGCCTGGGAGGCGATCGATTATCTGCGGAAGCATGACCTGGTGACCGTACCGCCCTTGGCCCGGGAAACCTGGCGGATGGAGATGATGTCGCCGCAACGGCAGCTGATCAATCCCTTCTTCACCGGGGGTGAAACGATCAGCGTCTCCTACCCGACCAACACCATGTCCCACGAGGCGAAGCTCCAGAGCATGCGGGGGAACAATATCCACTTCGCGCGGGCCACGGTCCACCACGAACTGATCCCCGGCCACCATTTGCAGGGCTTCATGACAGCGCGCTACCGTCCCTACCGTGGACTGTTCAGCACTCCCTTCTGGGGGGAGGGCTGGGCCTTGTACTGGGAGATGGTGCTGTACGATATGGGCTTCCCGCGGACGCCGGAGGACCGCGTTGGCTTCCTCTTCTGGCGGATGCACCGCTGCGCCCGGATCATTTTCTCGCTCAACTTCCACCTGGGGAAGATGACGCCGCAGGAGTGCATCGACTTCCTGGTCGAGCGCGTCGGCCACGAACGCGATAACGCCACCGCCGAGGTACGCCGCTCGTTTGCCGGCGGTTACGGCCCGCTTTACCAGGCCGCGTACATGCTGGGCGGGTTGCAGCTTCGGGCCTTGCGTCGGGAATTGGTCGATTCAGGCAAGATGGTGGAGCGTGATTTCCACGACGCGATCCTGCGGGAGAACCGCATTCCGATCGCGATGGTGCGAGCCAGCCTGCTGAGGCAGCCGCTCAGCCGCGACTACGCCCCCAATTGGCGGTTCTATAGTGATCTTCCGGCCGGATGGTGACCGACGTTTTCGCCTCGCCGCAGACGGCCGGTCAGGGCGAATAGCGCTTGAGCTCGGGGATCAAGTCGAAATGGGGGTCCGTCGAGTAAACGCCGAGGTCACGCTCCAGGGCAACCGCGGCAAGCATCAGGTCGCTCAGAGGTAGCAGATGACCGGCGGCCATCAGCCGCCGTCCCAGGCGAGCCGCGGCCCGCCATTCGTCCCAGGTCACTTCCAGAAAGTGCAGCCCGCGCAGCAACGATGCGACCCAGTCCGCACGCTCATCGCGGCGGAAGCCGAGCAGTACTTCGGTGAGGATCGGGCCGATCAGCGCACCGCGGTCGTCATCGAGCAGTTCGTCTACCGCCTGCTTCTCCCGCGACTGGGGGCGGTTGAAGAACTGCACCCAGATGCAAGTATCAATGAGGACCAGTTCGGGAGTCGCCATGCGTGCCCCCCAGCTCCGACGCCTCCAGCGCCGGCCAGTTCTCCTCCATCTGGACCTGACCTGACAGCGCCTTCAGCCGCATCCGCCGCGCGAAGCGCAGGTACTCGGTCATGGCCGCACGGATGGCGGTCGCCGCATCAGCTTCGTTGGTGAAGGCCTTGAGCTCTGCAAGCTCTTGCTCGGTCAATTCAACAAGGGTTGACACGGGTTTCTCTCCGAGACAACGGTCCATATTGCCCGCTGTTACCATTCTGCCACCGCAGGCCGTCTCAGGAAAAATCGGCAGGAAACACTGCACCAGATTGCCCATCAAGGATTTCGACAGAGCGCCCCCGCCCCCTTTCCGTGAAGGAGAAGCGGCTATCGCTTTTTCTTCGTCCCCCACTCCTCCTGCCGTTGCTGCTCGTACTCCCGGAGCTGCTTTTTTTGCTCTTCTGTCAGCTCGCGCGGCGGAACCTCGATCGCGGAGTCGGACCCGCCACAGCCGGTGACGGCGAGCACCGCGGCCAACACCACCACCGCAACGATCAGACCGCACCAACGAAAGCGGATCACGGGAAACTCCTTGAAGTGCAGGAAACGAGAAGGCCGGGAGGGCAGCCCAACTCCCGGCCCGTGGCGGTCATCGACAATTACGGCAGGCTGAGCGCTTCGCCCCCGGCCCGGCTGCCTGCCGCAGTCCACACGTCCGGGTTGATGCCGTTCGTCACAAACCGCACGCTGCCGTCGCACATGACGACATTCACACCGTCGGGGTGATAGCTGCTGGCGGGGCTGACGAGCTCCCACCATTGCTCATTCCTCCCACTGGTCGTGCTCGGGCGGTAACACGGACTGTTGGGCGGCAGCAAAGTGTTAAACCCGTTCCGCCAGATCGACCCTTCCCGCCAGGGGTAGCCGCGCCAGTTCCAGCCGCCGAGCGTGCCGGCCGTCCGCCAATCGATGGCGAGCAGCGCGGCCCGTACCGCCGCCACGTTTGAGGGGTTGACCGTCGGCGGGCGCGGAGCCAGATAGCAATCGCGCCGCGGATCCCGCACGACGGGATCCCGACCGATCCCGTGGCATACCTCGCCGAACGCCACCGTGTTGCTGGTCCCATCGGTAATGTCCATGATACGGGTCGCCCGCATCGCCGGCACGCTGCCGTACGGCGGGAAGTTCGTCCCGAACACCCCGTCCCACTGGTTATTGATGCGGACCCAGGTGCCCCAGCAGGTGTGGTAGTTCGTGGCGCCATAAGCGAACTGATTCATGGGGAATCGGAAGGTCTCGGACGGGCATTCGAACACCTTCGGCCGGAGCCGGGACGCTTCTTCGTGCTGAGTCAACCCTCCCAGGTTCGGTCTGGTATCCATGGTAGACCCCTGGGCGTAGGTCACGTTCATCATGCTGAAGGCATTCCCCTGCTCGATTACTGGGAGCAGGTAGGTGTGGGCTGACGGCCCCCAGAGAGCCTCGTTCTCGGACCCGTGCGGGAACCTGCCGACGACCGATTCGTAGTTGTGCAGGGCCAGGCCGAGTTGCTTGAGGTTGTTGGCGCACTGAGTGCGATTGGCCGCCTCGCGGACCTTTTGCACGGCGGGCAACAGCAGGGCAATGAGGACGGCGATGATGGCGATCACCACTAACAACTCAATCAGAGTGAACGCCGCGCGGCGGAAGGAGGAAGAATGCATTGTCGATCTCCTTTCCCCAGGACAACAGCAATGATAGATGCCAGGCAGCCACGGACCCTTAGCCTCTTCCCAGGTCCGGAAACGGAACGCCACTACGAACAGTGAACCACTTAAATCGATTGGGTGTATACGCGATTCTAAACCGGGATCTGCGGCCGCGTCAATAACCAAGCCATACGCTGTCAGAGCCCGGCGTGTGCACGCCGGGTGACGTTGCTACAAGCCCGGAGCGCCAGCGACGGGCGGCATCACCCCATCGCTCGCGCTCTGGGTTCTGGTCGGGGGCGCTGCCTAGCCGAGCTTCCATCCCTTGCGGTATTCCCGCCCGAGGAACTGCTCGGCATCGGGGGCATTGGGGATACGGAGATTCTTGCTGTCCCATTCGAGGCGCTTGCCGGCCCGGTAGGCAACGTTCCCCAGGTGGTTCGCCTCCGTCAGTGGGCCGGCGTAGCCGAAGTGGCTCAAGGTCGGCGAACCCGTCTTGCAGGCCTGGACCCACTCGGCGTGATGGCCGGGCGAAGGGGGGATGGTCTTCGGTGGCGGTACAAAGTCGGCGAACTCCTTCTCCGGCAGGAGCACATGCCGGCGGTAGTCGGCCAGCAACATCCCCTTGGTGCCGACGAAGAGCATGCCGTTGGTCCACTGTGGGATCTTGCCCTGCTCGTACAGTTCCGGCTTCCGCACTCCCTGATACCAGACGAGTTTGACCGGCGGCCGCTCGCCGCGCGGGCCGTACTCGTAGATCACGCGCATCGAGGCGGGGGCAATCTCGGGATGAGGGGGCGGTCCGTCGGCCTCGATGGATTGCGGGGCGTCGAGGTTCAGCGCCCACCAGGGGAGGTCGATCCAGTGGCTGCCCAAGTCGGACATGGTGCCGTTGCCGAAGTCCCACCAACGGTACCATTTCGGCCCCGGCACATAGACGTCGTGATACGGCCGGTATGGCGCCGGCCCCAGCCACAAGTCCCAGTCCAGCCAGGCGGGCACCTTCATTTCCTCTTTGGGCCGTTCCATCGTCCAGATGATGTCGCGGTTCCGCTTGGCCTCCTCCTCAGTCTGCCAGCCCCAGGCGCGCGAGACCCAGACGTGGACCTCGCGCACCGGTCCGATGACGCCGGCCTGGATGATTTCCACGACGCGGCGAAAGTTGTCGTTGGCGTGATTCTGATTGCCCATCTGCGTGGCCACGCCGGCCCGCTGGGCCGCCTCGGTGATCAGCCGGGCCTCGCGGACATTGTGCGTCAGCGGCTTCTCGCAGTAGACATGTTTCTTGCGCTGCAAGGCCGGCAGGGTGGCGGCAGCGTGGGTATGCTCGGTGGTACTGACGATGACGGCGTCAAACTCGCTGTCTTTGAGTGCGTCGTAGAGCTTGCGGAAGTCGCGGAACTTCTTCGCCTGCGGTGCCTGCTGGGCAGCTCGGAGCAGGTTGTTCTCGTTGACGTCGCACAAGGCGACAATGTTCTCGCCGGCAACGGCCCGCATGTTGGTTGCGCCCCGTCCGCCGGAACCGATGATGACGATGTTGAGTTTCTCATTGGGCGCGCGTGAGCGCACAAAAGCGGGACAGCCGAGGACCGCTGCACCGGCCAGCGCGGCCCTCTGGAAGAACTGGCGGCGGGTGACGCCGGGGCGGGAAGGACCAATCGACTTCGGCGCGGACTTGGCTCGCATGACCTGCTCCTTTGCGAGGGATCGGGGAAGGTAGTTACCGCGTATTCGCCCATCATACCCCCTTGTCCCGGCAACCGCCAGCACCCGTCCCCGCCGGAGCGGTGGGCCAAGGTGACCCGGCTGGCGGCCAGCAGCGGCGATGGGGACGCTAACTGTTTACGATGAGCGACCAGCGGTTGCGGATGGGGGCGAATGGATGGGGATGCGCAGGACGGCCTCCCTGAGCGAAAACCGAAGAAGCGTAAGCCGACAGAGCAGAACGGAAGTCCCAAGGCCAGGTGCGACCAAGCAGCTGGAAGGCGGGACAGACGCGGTGAACCAAAGCCCGCTGAAGATCGATCAAGCCCCCCAAGAGAGGGGGCGGCCGCGCCGGCTATGGTCTCGGAGTGAACGGCCAGAGCTTCCGTGCTGTGCTGCCGAGGATCCAGTGCCGGTCGTCGGCGGTGAAGAACTTGATCTCGTCGCGGTACAGGGCCAGCGCCTTGGCGTAGCCGCAGTATCGTTCGACGCCCGGCCAGTCGGTGCCCCACATCAGCCGCTGTGGGCCGAACGCATCGTAGAGCCGTTTCACCTGATCATGAGTGTCGGCGTAGGGATACTTCTGCCGCGACAACGACCAGAGGTGGCTGATCTTGACGTAAACGCGCGGATACCGCGCCAGGGCCAGAAGTTTCTTTAACTCGTCGGGCCGGTCGATGGGGCAGTCGGCCATGTGATCGATGCAGACGTCAAGCCGTTCGTGGTGCCGGCGGATCACCTTCTCCACGTCGGGTATCCGCACGATCGGACAGAGAATGCACAGGGGCACCTTTAGCTCGGCGGCCATCTTCCAGATACGGTCCATGCGCACCGCATCGTTGATCCAGTCGCCCGAGCGGTCGGCCGCGGGACTCAGCCTCACGCCGTGGAAGCCATACTCGGTGACCCAGCGCTTCAGATCGTCGGCGGCGTTGTCGGCGGTCGGATCGACCCGGCAGACGCCCATGAACTTGTCGGGGTGGGCCTTGATGGTGTCCCCGGCGTAACGGCAATCCCAGCGGTAGTGGATGACGTGGACAATGACGGTCTTGTCCACGCCGTTGGCCTTCATCAATTCGAGGAGGGTAGAAGGGAGGGCATCTTCCTTGGGCGGGTTGGCCACTTCCTTGGGCCAGGGGTAGCGGGGGTCGTTCTTCCAAACGTGGACATGGGAGTCGATGACGAGCGGCCCGGCCGGTTGCTGACCCATAAGGCAACTCCCGGGGCGGCTGCCGAGCAGCGCGGCGCTGGCCGCGGCCCGGAGCCAATCACGCCGCGAGGGCAAAGGTTGAAGGTTCACCTGGAGGACTCCTGAAGCGGGCGAGGTCCTGCAACACCCGATCAGGGTAGTGCAGGCCGGCCGCGCTGACAACTTGATTCTGCCCAATGGATGCCGTTCGTCCTTGCGAGGCGCCGGGGTAGAAGCCCGAGGTGAGGAGCGGTGGCATGCCGGCCTCGTCGGGCTGGCCGAAAGGGGCGCCTTCCTGCACGAGTCGCTGTTTCCACGGAAGGGGGGGCCGAAGCCTGTCTGATTTCCCGGCCGTCCCCCGACGTTGCTGGCACAATGTTTGCACCTCAATGTCCTCGTCGCCGGAACGCTGCGTGATCAATCAACATGAAGAAGGGAGCACTCGGATGCCAGCTGCCTATCAGGCGAGGCGAATCTCCAAGGAGCGGGCCCGTGCCCTCCGCCGGTCAGGCGCCCTGGGGCAAGCCATCCTCCTCGACTCGGTCAGCGGGTTCATTATCGTGGAGCCAGTGGGGAGCAACCTGGGCGACGGTGAGGTCCTCGCGCGGGAAATCGCCGACAGCGAGCTGCACTCGGCGTGGTGCCTCGACCCTTTGAGCCGCATCCGGCAGGCCCGGCAGCTGCTGGGGCTGGAGGCCATCCCCGAAGGCCAGCCGACCGTCGCCGGTCATAACGCGGGGGCGCCTTGAATGGTTGCTGCTGTCGTTTGCCCCGCACTGACGCAAGCGGCAGCGGCAACGGAATCCCTCCAATTACGGGGCGGGGGCGATTGCCGGCCGCCCGGCGCGGCCCGACAATGACTTCGTGGGCCGCCCCGTACCGAGGGCCCTTCCATGCCGACGCTGGACTATCTGGTCATTGCCCCGCATCCCGACGATGCCGAACTGGGCGCCGGCGGCACTATCCTGCTGTTGCGGTCCCAGGGGGCCCGGGTCGGCGTGCTCGATCTGACCGACGGCGAGCCGACGCCGCACGGCAGCCCCGAAATCCGCCGTCGCGAGGCGGAGGAAGCCAGTGCCGTCCTCGGCCTGGATTGGCGCGGCAACCTCGGCCTGCCCAACCGCTCGCTGGTCGCCGACCTGGATGCGCGCCGCCGCCTGGCCGGGGTGATTCGAGAACTCAGGCCGCGCTTCCTGTTGGCCCCTTACTGGGAAGACCTCCACCCCGACCACGTCGCCGCCAGTGCCCTGGTTGACGCGGCCCGCTTCTGGGCCAAGCTGACCAAGACCGACCTGCCCGGCGAGCCGCACTACCCGCAGCGCATCTTCTATTATTTCGGCATCCACCTGCGCATCCACCCGCGCCCCTCGTTCGTCATCGACATCACTGACCACATCGATGGCAAACTGCGCGCCGTCGGCTGTTACCGCTCGCAGTTCATCATCGGCCGGCCGACGACGCCGCCGACCTTGCTGGACGACTTGCGCGACCGGGCCCGCTACTGGGGCTGGGCCATCGGCACCGGTTACGGCGAACCGTTCGTTTGTCGGGAAGAGGTCGGTCTGCGCAGTCTGCGTGATCTGGTCTGAAGAAGGCGCAGGAAAGGGCTGGGCACCCCGGCGCGGCGGTCGGGCCGGCCGGCGTCGCCGGTCTCCTCGTCTGCCTCTTTTCTCTTCGGCCCGCTCCTTGCCCTGGACGATATTCACCAGCGCGGATTGATCCATCCCGGCGGCTGGGGCCGCCCCCGAGAGGAGCAGACCGGTGCCGCGCGAGTTCAATGTCCTGGCCCTGATCAAGGGGAACGAGCGATACGTCTTCGTCTACGACGACGCCAGCCGGCAGCCGCTGATCGACACTTTGCGCGATCACGCCGCCGACCCCGGCCTGAGCTTTAGCTGGTTCGATGCCGCTGTGTTGACCGCGAAGGCCCGGGAGCAGGCCCGCGCCGCGCCCACCCCGTCCCGCCTGGGAGGCTGACGAGGAAGGACCGACCATGGAAGAGGCCCTGGCCGAGTTCCTGCGCCACCTGGCGGTCGAGCGGAACGCCTCGGCGTACACCGTCAAGTCGTACCGCGAAGACCTGACCCAGGCGCTGGAGTTCTTCCGCGGCCGGCTGCCGGGCCCATCGCCCGGACCGGGGCGGCTCACGGCCCGGCTACTCCGCGCTTACCTGGCCTGGCTGAGCGAGCAGGGCTACGCTCGGGCCACCATCGCCCGGCGCATCTCGGCCGTGCGTTCCTGGTGCCGGTTCCTGTGTCGTCGAGGGGTGTTGGCCTCTAACCCCGCCGAGGGGCTGCGCGGCCTGCGCCAGGAAAAGAAACTTCCCCATTTCCTCGGCGAGAGCGACCTGGCCCGCTTGCTGGAAACGCCCCCGGCCGACACGCCCCTGGGACTGCGCGACCGGGCCCTGCTGGAAACCCTCTACTCGGCGGGACTGCGCGTCGGCGAGCTAACCGCGCTCGACCTGGACGATGTGGACCTGGATGCGGGCCTGGTCACCGTCCGCGGCAAGGGGAGGAAGGAGCGGCTGGCCCTGTTGGGTCCGCAGGCCCTGGCCGCCCTGCGGGCCTGGCTGGCGTGCCGTGAGCAGATCGCCGGCCGTCGCCGCCGCCCCCAGCCGGCGCTGTTTTTGAACAAGAACGGCGGCCGGCTCACGGCACGGAGCGTCGGCCGGTTGCTGGAAAAGTATCTTGCCCAGGCCGGCCTCGACCCCCGGGCCAGTCCTCACACCCTCCGCCACAGCTTCGCCACTCACCTGCTCGACCGGGGCGCCGACATCCGCAGCGTGCAGGAGTTGCTCGGCCACCGCAGCCTAGCCAACACCCAGATCTACACCCACCTGACCACCCAGCGGCTCAAGGACAGCTATCACAAGGCCCACCCCCGCGCGTAACGAGGAACGATGAGTTGATGAGTGGAGTGGAAAGGGCACCTCTCATGAGCACGACCGGCAGCACCTGGACCAAAGTCATGGCCTGTTGTCTTTGGTTCCTCGTTCCTCGTTCTTCGTTCCTCGTTGCCCAGGAGGTGCAGTGGCGCACCGACTATGCGGAGGCCCGGCGGGAGGCAGCCGAGAAGGACCGGCCGCTGGTCCTCGACTTCGGAACCGAGAACTGCTACTGGTGTAAGCAGCTCGACCTGCGCACTTTCCGCGATCCAACCGTGGTCCGCCTGATGAACGAGCAGTTCATCCCGCTCAAGATCGACGGCGAGCGCGAGGCCGACCTGGCCGCCAAGCTGCGCATCCAGAACTATCCGACCATTGTGATCGCTGCCCCGGACGGCAAGATCCTTGGCACCTTCGAAGGGTTCCTGGAGGCCCCGCGCTTTCAGGAACTGCTCCAGCGCGCCCTGGCGAGCATCCCCGGCCCGGAGTGGATGACGCGCAACTATGAGGAAGCGGCCCGGGCCGTCGCTGGCGCTGATTACGCTCGGGCGGTGGCCTTGCTCAACACCATCCTGGAGGACCGGAAGGAGCGGCCGGTTCAGGTCAAGGCGCGGCAGCTGCTGCAAGAGGTGGAGCAGCAGGCGGTCAGCCGGCTGGCCCGCGCCCGCCAGTTGGTCGAGAAGGGACAGACGAGCGAGGCAGCCGACGCTCTGGCCGAGGTGGTACGGATGTTCGCCGGAACGCAGGCAGCAGCGGAAGGAGGGCGGTTGCTCGCGGGGCTCGGGAGTCGGGCGGAGACGGCCGCCGAGATGCGCGCCCGCCGCGCCCGCGAACTGCTGGCCCAGGCGCGCGAGGACTACCGAGCGCAACAGTTCCTTTGCTGTCTGGATCGCTGCGAGTTCCTGGCTGCCCATTACCCTGATCTGCCGGAAGGGGCCCAGGCCCTGGAGTTGGCCGCCCAGATCAAGGCCAATCCCGAGTGGATGCAGAAGGCCTGCGACACCCTCAGTGACCGCCTCGGCCTGCTTTATCTGGCGTTGGCCGAGACCTGGTTGAAGAACGGCCAGCCGCGTCAAGCGGTGATTTACCTGGAGCGCGTGGTCCAGGCCTTCCCCGGCACGCGTCATGCCGAGGCCGCCCAACTCCGCCTCTTGCAGATCCAGGGCCAGCCGACGCGGCCGGTGGACTTCAAGGACCGCTGACCCGCCACGCCTTCAGAGCGGCATCGTGAAGCCGGCCGTTGCTGGCCAGCAGGCCGTAGCGCTGCCAGGCCCCTTCCAGACCGTAGCGCAGCTCCTCCCCTCCCAGCCCGGTGACGCGGCCGCCCGCCTCCTCGACCAGGATGTGACCGGCACAGATGTCCCAGTCGTGGAAAGCGCCGTAGTTGTTGACGTAAACGTCCGCCTCTCCCCGCGCCACCAGTGCCAGTTTGATTCCCGCCGAGTAGGTCTCGATCACCCGCGCCGGCTTCAGCGCCCGCACCGCTAGAGTCGGCGCGTCCGGGCCGCGCGAACGGCTCTGGGTCAGGGTCATCCGTGCCGGGTTGTCCATGGTGCTGACACGGCAGGCGGACGGATCGCCTCTCCAGGCCGGGCGCTGCCAGCAGCCGCCGCCGCGCACCGCGTAGGTAAGCCGGTCGTGGGCCGGCTCCAGCACCACCCCGACCGCCACGCGCCCCCGATCCACGAACGCCACCATCACCGAGAACTCTCCATTCTTGCGCGCGAAGCCGCGTGTGCCGTCGATCGGATCGATGATCCAGAGGCGCGGCCCTGTCTGGGGAGCGCCGGCCAGCGCGGGCGAATCCTCCTCGGCGCAGAACGCATCGCCGGGAAACTGCTCGCGGAGAAAGCCGACGATCGTCTCCTGTGCTCGGCGGTCGGCCTCGGTGCTGATGCTGGCCGGCGCATTGGGGATCGCCACGAAGCGCTCATACAGCCCCAGCAGTTCCTGCCCCGCCCGCCCGGCCGCTTCCAGCGCGGCCCGGAGTTCCAGCTCATAAAGCATTGGTCAACCTTCCTTAATGGGGATAGCGATATCATGCTTGCCCAGC
>DATLYH010000179.1:0-4761 GCA_035575035.1 Gemmataceae bacterium | reverse complement strand
CGGCCGGTGGCCGGTGTCAGCCGGCTGATGCCGGCCGCTCGCCATTGCATGAGTTAAGGTCGTCTCGCTGCCGGCTCAATCTTCCCGGATCACCTCGCCGCCATTGCGGCTGACCAGGGCCGCCAGCATCCCCGGAGGGATCGACTCGCGCAGGAACTGCACGGAGCCGTCGGCCCGCAGCGTGTTGACGCCGCCGGCGTGGAAGCTATAGAACTCATTGACGTTCACACAGTTGACCACACAGCAGCCACTGCCGCGGTTGCCGGTGACCGGGTCGGCACCGCGCACCTGGATGGCGGTGTTGTAATCAGCCCAGGCGGCGTTGAGGGTCCAGCCGACCTGTCCCGGCCCGTTGGGCATCACTGGCCGTCCTTTGGCGTAGACCTGGTGCCGACCGGCGTCTTCGCCCACCATGATCGTGTTGGTGGACCCGTCGATGATGTCTGTCATCCGTACCTTTCCCTTCGACAATCCCCCCGACTCCATCAGGCCCTTGATGCCCATCGCGCCGCCATTATCTTCGCCTGGGTTCGAGCTGCTGGAGACAGTTGGGCTGGTCGGTGCGCAGGCATTGCGGAAGTTATTGTGATAGCCGCGGACGATGGCGTAATCAGTCGCCCCGATGACGAAGGGGCCGCGGTTGGGAAGCCCCTGGGAGACGAAGTACGGCCCGTAGTCGATCATTCGGGACGGGGTCGAGGGGCAGATGAAGACCTTGATCGCTGTCGTTCCCGCAACGTTCGTCCCCCAGTTGGGCGGCCAGTTGATCGGGTCGATGACCGACCGGTCAAGCCGGGCAATGTTGGTCACATTTCCCTGCTCGATGTAGGGAAGGATCAGAGTGTGGGCCGAGTGGCCCTGAGTCTGGCCGGGGATAGGATTGCCGGGAGGAGGCGAGGCGAAGTCGAACCCCCACGGAGGCAGGTAGCTGTTGGCGTCGTGGTAATGATGGATGGCGATACCGAGCTGCCGCAGGTTGTTGGAGCACTGGCTACGGTTGGCGGCCTCGCGCACCTTTTGCACCGCCGGCAGCAACAGCGCGATCAGGATGGCGATGATGGCGATCACCACCAACAGCTCGATCAGGGTAAAGCCGGGTCGGCGTTTGGAGAGGACCTGAAACATGATTTTTTCCCCCGTACAACGGTAGACGAATGAGTCCCGGCCGTCGGACCCCCGACGCCGGCGCGTGGCTCATTTCAGGTGGAATGGTTCCAGTTGGTTGGGGCCTGGTTTGATTTGAGCCGTGAGCCGGGACGTCGTCCGATCGGCATAAGCGCCCTGGAACCGATCTCTACTGTCTGGTGCTTCGGTGGAAATCGTCCTGCGTTTTGGCGTCACTTCCTCGGGGCAGATGAGGGTGACAATGTACTCGCCCGCCGGGGCTCCTTCCTGGTTCCCCGTTGTCAGGGTGAAGCTGCCGTCCTCCTTGGTCAGTCCGGTGGGGCGGACGACGCTGACCTCGTCCACTGCCCCCTTGGGGTGGAACGTAACCAGGGCCCCCTTGAGCGGTTGGCCCTTGTAGAACACCTGCCCCTTGACGGGATTCAGCTTGTTGCCGCCGGCGCAGCTCAGGGAACCCAAGGCAGACAGCAGCACCACCCATCGCCACGATGATGACAAAGAAGAAAGACGGGTCGGCATGAGTTGGTCCTGCCTTTCAAAGCCGGTTGAGCCGCGTCAGGTCGGACGGTCGCCTCACCTGGACCAAGGTAAGCTCCTGACAAGTTCCCCTGCGTTTCTGACGGCAGCAACAGCAAGACATGAAGGACGGCTGCCATCCGAAGCCAACATTTCCTCCACTTTGAAGAGTATCCTCCGGAGCGGCTGGAAGCAATAAAAAAAACGGGACGATTGCGATGGTACAACGGGGCCGCTTCCCAGCCCCCTCACCCTAACCCCGACAGCGACCATGCCCCCCACCCCACCTGGCAAGGCGGAGATCATCTCCATCGGCAGCGAGCTAACCAGCGGGCAGAACCTGGACACCAACGGCCAGTGGCTAAGCCAGCGCCTGGCCGAGATCGGCATCCCGGTCGGCTGGCATACCACGGTGGCCGACGACCTGGAGGATAACGTGGCTGTCTTCCGGATCGCCGCCGGCCGCGCCCGGCTGGTGCTGGCCACCGGCGGGCTGGGGCCGACCCAGGATGATTTGACCCGTGAGGCGCTGGCCCGCGCAGCCGGCGTCGAGCTGGTCTTCCATCCCGAATCGTTCGAGCAGATCCGGCAGATGTTCGCCCGCCGCGGCCGGGAAATGCCGGAGCGCAACCGGGTGCAGGCCCTGTTCCCGCAGGGGGCCGAGCCGATCATCAACCGCCACGGCACCGCCCCCGGCATCTGGATGCGGATCGGCGATTGCCTGGTGGTTGCCATGCCGGGCGTGCCGAGCGAGATGTATCCGATGTTCGAGACCGAGGTGAAGCCGCGCCTGCTGGCCCTGGGCCTGGGGGGCGGGGTGCTGGTGCAGCGCAAGATCAACTGTTTCGGCGCCGGCGAGTCGGCGGTTGAGGAAAAATTACTCGACCTGACCCGGCGCGGCCACGTCCCGGAAGTCGGCATCACGGTCCACGACGCGGTCATCTCCCTGCGCATCCTGGCCCATGCTGCTACTCCCGAGGAGGCACAGGCGCAAATCGAACCGGTTGAGCGGACGATCCGGGAGCGGCTGGGCAGCCTGGTCTTTGGCACCGAGGACGAAGACCTCCAGCATGCCGTTATCCCGCTGCTGGCGGTGAAACGGCAGACGTTGGCAGTCGCCGAGGGGGTAACGGCCGGGTTGGTGGCCGAGCGCCTGACGCAGGTGCCGGGGGCCAGCGCTTGGTTCCGCGGCGGGGTGATCGCCTATGACAACCGCCTCAAGACCGAGTTGCTGGCCGTCCCGCAAGAGTTGATCGCGCGGCACGGGGCGGTCAGTGCCGCGGTGGCCGAGGCGATGGCGGTCGGCTGCCGGTCGCGGCTGGGGACCGACCTGGCCGTCAGCACCGTGGGCATCGCCGGGCCGGACGGCGGCAGCGCCGACAAGCCGGTGGGCCTGGTGTACGTGGGGCTGGCCTGGGACGGCGGGGTGACGTCCCAGAGTTTCAATTGGATCGGAACCCGCGCCGACGTGCAGAGCCGCACCGCCAAACTGGCGCTGAACCGGGTGAGGCTGCACCTGCTGGGGCAGTGAGGGAACCTGGCTGCTCGCGGTTTGGCCTATTTCAGCCGGGCCCGGCATTCGTCGAGGATCGCCTTGGTCGCGGTGGCGCCGACGCGGGTGACGCCGAGCGCCCGCACGGCCAGCAGCCGCTCGAACGTCCGCACCCCGCCGGCGGCCTTGACCTGCACGTGCGGCGGCGAGCAGCGGCGCATCAGCCGCAGGTCGTCGTCGTCGGCCCCGCTGGAGCCGTAGCCGGTGGAGGTCTTGACGAAATCGGCGCCGACCTCGCCGCAGATCCGGCAGAGCTGCTCCTTGTGTTCGTTGGCCAGGTAACAATTCTCGAAGATCACCTTCACCAGCGCCCCGCGGCGGTGGGCGGCCTCGACCACGGCGCGGATGTCATCGGCAACGTAACTCCAATCCCTGCTCAGCACCTTGCCGATATTGACCACCATGTCCAGCTCGCGGGCGCCGTCATCCATCGCCCGCTCGGCCTCGGCCACCTTGACCGCCGTGACATGACTGCCGTGCGGGAAGCCGACGGTCGTGCCGACGGCGACCGTCGAGCCGGCCAGAACCGAAGCGGCCAGCCGGACCGCGTAGGGCTTGATGCAGACCGAGGCGACATCGTACTCGCGGGCCAACCGGCAGCCGGCCTCCAGCTCGGCGTCGGTCAGGGTCGGCTGCAATAGCGAATGGTCCAGCATCTTGGCCAACTCGGCGTAGGTAAAGTCAGGCATGGTCTCCTCCCGTCGGTTCTCGGCAACAGGAGCAGACACACCGCGTGTGCCTGCTACCTTGGGAGTATCCCGCAGAGACAACCTATCCGAAACCCCCAGGCACCGCCAGCGCCGCTTGCCCAGTTTCCCGACCGGCTGGACTTGCGTCAATCGGGCCGGCCGGTATAAGCACCGCCGGCCGTAAGACCGCCCGGCCCCCGGCCCTTCCGCCGCGGCCGGTGCCGGCCGATACTGCTCCGGCGGCGTTCCCGGGCCGACACCTTTAATGTAAACCGCTCTTGCGCCCGTCGGCGTCACCGAGTAAGCCGAGGAGAACCGACATGCGACTGGGCCGAACGCTTGTTGGGATGGTCTTGATGCTGGCCCTCGCCTGGGCGGCATCTGCCCAGCAAGTCCCCTACCCCACCCCGGCCGCCCCGCCGGATGAGCCACCCAAGCCGCAGTACACTGCTCGGGTTGTCGTGGCGGAGGCCGAGGTGCGCTGCAAGCCGAGTCTCAGCCCGGAAGCTTACCCCACCAGCAAGCTGCGCCAGGGGGAGAAGGTGGAGGTGGTCGCGGAGCTGGAGGGAGGCTGGCTGGCGATCCTGCCGCCGCCCGGCTCCTTCAGTTGGATCTGCACCCGCTTCCTGAAGCCGATTAACCGCACGACCTGGACGGTGGAGAATGCCGTCCCCGTGCAGGTGCTCTGTGGCAGCAGTCTGCGGGACGCCAAGCCCACGGTCATCGCGGCAGAGGTGCCGCGCGGCACCCAGGTGGTCGGCATTGGCCCGCCCCGCGCCGCCGCGGACGAACACGGCCTGTGGCTACCGATCGAGCCGACGCCGCGCGAGCTGCGCTATATCCAGGCCAGCGCGGTCGAGAAGATCACTGCCCCGACCC
>DATLYH010000178.1:0-6028 GCA_035575035.1 Gemmataceae bacterium | reverse complement strand
GTCGAGCGCAGCCAGGACCGGTAGGCTCCACAGCTCGGCGCCGCGGTGCGGGCAGACGCGCAGGCCCGCCCGCCGGTTCCGAGTTGTCTCGCCGCAAGCGGCAAGGACGGCGATTTCATATCAGACACCCGGCAGGCTCGTCTCGTCGATGACGACGCCGAAGCCGGGGCCATCATTCGGTTCGATGAAGCCGTCGCGCACGGGGGGCTGGCCGCCGACCCAGCTCATCCAGGGACGCCCGATCTCGGCCAAGGGCTGCGGGTCGAGCGCAGCCAGGACCGGTAGGCTCCACAGCTCGGCGCCGCGGTGCGGGCAGACGCGCAGGCCCGCCCGCCGGGCTAGTTCATAGACCTTGATCAATTCCGTCAGCCCGCCGCACCAGCAGACATCGGGCTGTAGCACCTGGTGGACCCTTCGTTCGATCAGCTCCGCGAAGCCCGCCGCGGTGTATTCGTGCTCGCCGCCGGCGATCAGGATCGGGCTATGCCTCGCCAGCTCGGCGTAGCCCCGCCAGTCGTCCGCCGGCAGCGGCTCCTCGATCCACTCGACGCGGTACGGCACCAACCCGCGGGCCACCGCCAAGGTCGTTTCCAGGTCCCATTTCATCCAGGCGTCGATCATCAGCAGCCGATCCGGGCCGACGGCCGCGCGGGCCCGGGCAACCGCTTCGACCACGGCGGCGACCCGGCCGGGCGTGGCCCGGTCCTCCAGGTGCAGCTTGAAAGCCGGGTAGCGGCCGGCCTGCTCGGGTGAGACCTCATCCCAGACGGTCAGGTAAACCGGGATCGACCGGTGGACCACCCCGCCGAGCAACTCCGCCACCGACCGGCGAGCCGCCTTGCCCTTGAGATCCCACAGGGCCAGGTCTACCCCACTGATGGCCATGATGGCGATCCCCTTCCGGCCAAAGGGGAGAGTGGCCTGATACATCGCGTCCCAGAGGCGGTCGATCGGCTCCGGGTCCTTGTCGAGCAGCAGGTCGCGCAGAACGGTGCGGACGACATGGACGCCGGCCAAGCCGCCGCCGCCGACGCCGTAGCCGGTTAGTCCGACATCGGTATCCACCGCCACGAGGATCTGTCCCAGGCTGGTCCGCCAGTCGGGCGGCGAGTTGGGGGCGACCGGCTGCACGGCGCGGACCTCGGTGATCTTCATGCCGGTCCCCTACCGCTTCAGCTCCTTGATCTCGACCAGGCCGATGTCGATGTACTGGCCGCCGCCCGTCTGCCGGCAGTGGACGGCAATGACGTTCTTGCCCGGCTTGAGCGCGGCCCGGGCCTCGGGCGAGATCGGCTCGTCCACATAGCCCGTCGTGAAGCGGGGGAGCTTGGCCGCCAGCACGCCGTTGAGGTAAATCTCCGCGTCCTCGTCGTGATGGACGGAGAGCCACAGATCATCGAAGGGGCCGTCGGGCAGGGTCACCTCGCGCCGCAGCCAGATGTCGCCCGTTTTCCATTCGGTGCGCACCACCGCGCCGGGGGTGCCCTTGGTGCCGAAGCCGCCGGGGCCCTCCTTCCACTTCGAGTCGTCGAAGCCGGGCCGGAACCAGTCGTCGGCCGGCCGGTCGGTCGTGTATCGCCAGATGGCCGGCTCCTTCTGCGACGTGGCAATCACCACATGGACCTGCGCCGCCCGCGAGAAGTCGCCTCGGTTGGCCGCCGCCACGCGCCCGAGGTCCGGCTTGATGACGGCCCGGTCGTAGGTCAACAGGCCGTTGGCCTCGGTTTCGACATCGGTGATCTGGGTATAGATGGCGGCGCTGAGGCCGGGTTTCTCCTTGAGCCGGTAGACCTCGCGGAGCAGCACCTCGTAACGGCGGGTCAGCTCCTCGGGGCTGCGCGTGTTGCGGTAGCCCCAGGTCTCCTTGCTCCAGGTGTGTCCCTCAATGGGAAGCCCCAGCCCGCCGAATTCGCCGAGGACAGCGGCCCGCGTCGGCTCCGGCTCGGGCGAGCCGGGACCGGGATAGCGGTGGATGTCGTGGACATCACCCACTTTCATGTCGTTCCAGCCGCTGGCGCTATTGACCAGCCGGGTCGGGTCGTACTCCTTGGTCCACTTTGTCAGCCGGACTGTGTCGTACTGGCCCCAACCTTCGTTGAAGATCACCCACATCACGATGCAAGGGTGGTTATGCAGAAAGTCGATCATCGCCTTCAGTTCGCGCTCGAACTGTTGGGCCGACTCGGGCGAGCGGGTGATCTCTCCCTTGCCGGGGGCGACACTCTTTTCGCCGGAAGGCATGTCCTGCCAGACGAGCAGGCCGAGCCTGTCGCACCAGTAGTACCAGCGGGCCGGCTCCACCTTGACATGCTTGCGCGTGGCGTTGAAGCCGAGTCTTTTGGTGATCTCGATGTCGTACTTGAGCGCCTCGTCGGTCGGCGCCGTGTAGAGGCCGTCGGGCCAGAAGCCTTGGTCGAGCGGGCCGACCTGGAAATACGGCTTGCCGTTGAGCAGGATGCGCGTGATGCCGCGGTCGTCCTTGCCGATCGAGATGCGGCGCATACCGAAGTAACTTTGCACCGTATCGACTGGCTTCTCTCCCTCCAGTAGCTGGATTTGCAGGTCGTAGAGGAAAGGAGATTCCGGCGACCAAAGTTTGGCCTGCGGGATCGGCACGCCAAGAGTCTTTTCAATATCCGTCTCGCCGCCGGAGAGGTCCTTTCCGCCTTCCCCGACCCTCAGCCGGATGCGGTGCCCTGGCTTGGTGCCGCGGCCGTGGACGGTGATGAGTACTTTCCCGGCCTCCACATCGGGGACGATCTTGATCGACGCGATGTGCGCCGCCGGCACCGGCTCCAGCCAGACCGTCTGCCAGATGCCGGTCGTCGGCGTGTAGTAGATGCCTTTCGGGTTCTTCACCTGCTTGCCGCGCGGCTGGGGGCCGTCGTTGGTGGGGTCGAAGACGCCCACCACCAACTCCTGCTCGCCCGACGGCCGGAGCGCGTCGGTAATGTCGAAATGGAACGGGTCATAGCCGCCCTTGTGCTGACCGACCGGCTTGCCGTTGACCCAGACGTTCGCTTCCCAGTCCACAGCGCCGAAGTGGAGGAGCACTCGCTTGCCGGCCCACTCCTTCGGCACCGCGAAGGTTCGGCGGTACCAGAGCCGGTCGGCGCGCTTCATGACGCCGGAAAGGGCTGACTCGACCGGGAAGGGGACCAGGATGCGCTCGGGCAGTTCCTTGCCGAAGGGGGGCGCTTCTCCCTCCTTGGCGAAGGCAAGCTGCCAGACACCGTTGAGGTTTTGCCAGTCCTTGCGGACCATTTGCGGCCGCGGATATTCGGGATGAACCTTGTCGGGCGAGACATCCCTGGCCCATTTGGTCAGCAGCGGGCCCGGGGCGGGCTTCCAGTCGGCGGCGGACACCGGACCGATGGCCCATGTCAGGGCAAGCGCGATTGCCAGTGAAAGGTGTTTCATCAATGAAGCCTCCCGCGTGGTCGCGTCCGGGGTAGTCGGGGCTGAGTCTTCGGAGCCCCGGCACGGCATCCCGGGGTATCGCTGCGCTCCGTCCCGGCCACCCTACCGACGCGAGGGTCACAGGGACTTGAGGAATTCGACCAGATCCTGCCGCTCCGCGGGGGTCAGGGCCTCGCCGCCCAGTTTCTCCGGTGCGTGTGGGAAGCGGAGCAACTCCTCCAGGGTTTCCGCCCGGCCGTCGTGCAGGTATGGCCCCCGGTCGGCAACGCCGCGCAGCGACGGCGGGTTCCAGCGATCGAACGGGCTGCCGTCGTCCTCGAGTTTGACATCGTAGGTGTGCGGCGAGGTGTACTGCTCCCCCTGGTGGCAGCGGGCGCAGCGGGCCTTGCCGTGGAACAGCTCCTGGCCGCGGCGGGCTGCCGGGCTTAGCGAGCCGTCCGGTCGGCGGCGCGGGTTCGGCGGGTGGTCTAACGTCTGAAGGAAGGCGAGCACTGCCTCAACCTCGGCGGGTGACGGCTTCGGGCCGAACAGGGTCTCGGTGAACGACTTCTCGATCGCCCGGCCGAGATCGTCGTGCCGGCCGTGCCAGGTCCACGGTCCCGTCCGGCTCACGCCGCGGAGCGACGGCGTTTGCTTCGGATTGCCGTAGGAGTCATCGTTGAGCGTGTCGAAGGCCCGGCCGCAAGTGTGGCCGTCGGTGTGGCAGGTGTGACAGCTGAACCACTGGTGGTGCGACCGCCGCGCATCGTAGAAGAGGGCCTCCCCTTGCCGCGCCGGCGACGGGCGCGGCGGGCCACCCAGCGCCACCTGACGGACTAGTCGGCCGGCCGCGACATCCACGACCTGCACCGCATCGAGCAGGTAATTGGCCACCACGGCCCGCTCGCTCTCCACAAACTGTACAGCCAGCGGCCGGCCGCCCAGCGACAGCCGGCGGAACTTCCCCCGAGCCGGGTCGGTGTCGATTTCGAGGAAATCGCCAGCATCGCCGATGCTCCAGCTGACCGCCGCTGCCTGGAAGAGAAGCAGCTCCTGCGTCCCTCCCGCGGCAACGACCAGCCAATTGCCATCCGCGCTGAAGGCCACCGCTGCGGGATCGCCGACCGCCTCGCCACGGAGGTCTAGCCCGGTCTGCCGGTATTCGATGGTCGCGTCCGGCTCCAGGGGGAGGCGGGCGAGTCGGCTGTTGAGCGCCCAACCGTGATCAATGTGGCTCCTGGTGATCGGGTTGTGGCGGTGATGGACGTAAGCGGCGACCAGGTTCTTGCCGTCCGGGCTGAGGGTCAGGCCGTGGAGATTGAAGGCATCATAGATCCGCCGCTCCCACAGCCGTCGGCCGGTGCGGGTGTCCCAGCAGCAGACTGTGCCGGAGCGGCCGCAGCCGGCTGCCAGTATCCGGCCGTCCGGGGTGAGGACAAGGCGGCGCGGCTCCGGCGGGGCGGGCCAGCGGCCAAGTACCCGGCGCGTCTGCCAATCGAAGTGTGCCACCTCATGATCACCGGCCAGGGCCACATACAGGCTGCCGCCGTCCGGGGTGAAGACCAGACCGCGGGGCTGGGAGCCGACCGGCACGGTGGCGACCGGCCGCAGGGTCTCGCCATGCCGTTCCAACAGGGTGAGCGTCCCGGCCCAGAGATTGCTGACGGCGACGCGCCGGCCATCGGACGAGCAGGCGACGGCCGCCGGCCGGTGTCCGCAGGGCCGCTCATCCAGTACTCGGCCCTCGGCGAGGTCGATCAGGGAGACCGAGTCGGAGGTATGGTTGGCCGTCAGCGCCCGCCGACCGTCGGGCAGGACTGCCACATCGACCGGGCTGCGGTGGGGTTCCGACCGCGGTTCCGTAGCACCGGCTGTCAGCCGGTACCACGGGGAGTGCAGGCCCCAGTCGGTGGGGCTGATCAGAAACACGGCGGTCACGGGAAGGAGCCAGAGGAATTTCTTCATGCCATCTCCGTTGGTGCGTGTGTGGGCCGCCCCCGGCCGGGCGATGGATGGTGGGAGCGACGGTATCCCCGGTCCGAGGATCAGGGGATTACCCGGCGACAGTGGCCGGCCGGAGGATAGCGTAATGGATCAGCGAAGGATTGCAAGCCTCCCGGCGGCCCTGGGATCCCGATGCCGGACTGCGAACAGCAAGGATGAGCGGCCCTAATCGGACTCTTGCCGGAGTTCCTCCAGCTCCTGCTCGAACCGCTCCCGGAGCATTTCGGCTGCTCGGATCAGGCATTGGAGAGTTACTTCCCGGTCCGGCCCGGTTTGCAGGGGGAAGGTCGATTCGAGCATAGCCATGAAGAAGTCGTGGGTGAGCTGTTGCTGGGCCTGAGACAGTTCCATCGCGCGCCCCCTTCATGGAAATGATCGCAAGCCTCTTTCGTGGAAATGGCTCTGACCGCCGCCCGCGGCCCCTCACGGGTTTTCTATTCCTGCTACAAAGCGGCGCAAAGACCCTGCCCTAAGGACTACCGGACAAAACCCCTTGGCGTGCAGCTGCGCTTCCGTAGTGTCAGCTGTACCCCAAGAGGATACGTCCGATGCAACTGACCGACTTCGTCCGCGATGTTCCCAACGACGTCTGGGCCGTCTTCGAACCGGTACTGCCCCCCGTGGT
>DATLYH010000177.1:0-8190 GCA_035575035.1 Gemmataceae bacterium | reverse complement strand
CGGCCGGTTCACACCAGTCAACCGGCCGGTTCACACCGGCCGCTCGCCAAGCGTACTGTTGGAGACGAGAGCCGAGGGGATCGACGGATATATGAACCAAACTCAGCGGCAAATGGACCGGCCGGCTCTGGTCCGCGTCCTGGCGGCGCTGATCCTGTTCGGCGTGTCGTTTGGCTTCGTGGAGGCGGCCGTGGTGGTCTATCTTCGGGGACTGTACGGGCCGATCCACCGGCGCGTTTATCCCGATGCCGAGCCGGGCGCGCTCTTCCCCATCTTGCTGCCGGAGGACCTGAAAGCCGCGGGGCCGGAAGCAGAGCACTGGCTGAAGGTCGAGCTGGTGCGCGAGGCGGCCACGATGGTCATGCTGGCGGCCGTGGCGTTGGCTGGGGCCCGCAACTTCCGTCAGTGGCTGGCCGGCTTCCTCATCGCCTTTGGTGTCTGGGACATCGCCTACTACCTGTCGCTGAAGGCGACCCTGGACTGGCCGCCGTCCCTTTTGACTCCGGACCTGCTCTTCTTGCTGCCGGTGCCGTGGGCCGGGCCCGTGCTGGCGCCCGTGCTGGTCGCCCTGACGATGACGGCCACGGGGGTAATTGTGTTCCGGCGCGAGGCGGCCGGCCGGCCGGTGCGGCCGCGGTGGGGACACTGGCTGGCCGTCCTCGGCGGCGGGCTCATCCTGGTGATCGCTTTTTGCTGGGACTGGCGCAACTTGATGAGCCGGCAGGAACCGGGCCCCTTCAACTGGCCGCTCTTCGCCCTGGGGGAGGGGCTTGGTCTGGCGGGCTTCCTGCACGCCTTGTGGGCGGAGGGCCGGCAGGCGCTTCAGGCGCCGGAAGACCGGCCGGCTAGCGTGCGCACGTGCCCCTGAGCCGGGATATGCAGCAACGGGGCGAAGGCGCGCTGATGGACATGGCCGAGACAGAAATCGACCGGCTGGCCATCCAGCAGGCCAAAGATAGTCAACTTATAATCAGGGTCACGGTGTCTCTCCTGTGAAAAACAGCCTTCGCGATTGCTGAGGGAGAAGAACGCACCTTGACCTGCTGCAAGTTGCACCCGGCGTTCAATCGGCGTGAGAGGGGCCAGGCAAAGCGGGGTGGCGGCGGTGGAGGAAGAGCGTACCGAGCTGCTGGTCCGGCTGCTGTCGCGGCATCAGGAGGAATTGTTCCGCTACATTTTCGCGCTGCTGCCACACGAACCGGATGCCCGCGATGTGCTCCAGGAAACCTGCGTGGCCCTGTACCGCAAGTTCGATGAGTACGATCCTGCCAAGCCGTTCCTGGCCTGGGCTTATGGCTTTGCCTATCGGAAGGTTCTCAAGCACCGCAAGCTTCATCGGCGAACCGCCCGGTTGTTCAGCCCGGAATTGGTCGAGCGCCTGGCCCAGGAACGGGAGAAGCATGAGCCGATTCTCCAGGCGCGACTTCAGGCGCTGGAGCAGTGCCTGGGGGAACTGCCGGCCGGCGACCGGGAGCTGATCCGGCAGCGCTACCAGGGGAAGACGCCCATCGACGAGCTGGTGCGTCGATCCGGGGCCAGCCGCCGGACCCTCTTCCGCCAGCTGGACCGTATCCGCCGGCTGCTCTTCGAGTGCATCAACCGCCGCCTGGCTGCCGCAGGACCGCCCTGACCGGCTCAGACCTCCCCGTGGATGTACCGCTCCAGGAAGTGGATGTGCCGTTCCTGGTTGACGGTTTCATGGGCGTTGAGGTCGCCGATGGAGATCAGGCCGCATAGCTCGCCCGCCTCGTCCACCACCGGCAAGTGGCGGATGCGGCGGTTTTTCATGATGTTGCGGGCCTCCTCGACCGGCATGCGCGGCGTGCAGCAAATAACATCGGTGGTCATCACCTCCGCGACCTGCGTTTGCCCGGGGTCGCGGCACAGGGCCACGACGCGTTGCAGCAGGTCACGCTCAGTGATGATGCCGCACAGCCGCCCTCCGTCAAGCACCACCAGGCTGCCGATGCGGTGCTCGTTCATTAGTTGGGCGGCCTCCAGGACGCTGGCGGTCGGTCCGATGGAATGGACGTGGGGACTCTTGACGGCGAGCAGGTCTCTGACCGTTGCCATGATAGGGTTCCTCTGGGATTCGGGGTCGGAGACCACCCAGACGAATGTAGTTTCTGACCGATCGCGGGCTGCTGATGTAAAATCTATCCACCGACCGAGCCTGCGGGCAAGCATTTTCTGTCCCGAAGGAATCGGAGAAGGCCGGCAACGGCTGGCTGTCGCGGAGAGCCCGCAGGCCGCGGTGGAGGCAGTCGCGGCGGTACGGTTCCCGGGCGCGGCGGAAGGCGCCCATGACCAAGCCATCAAGGAGTGTAGCTGAAGGAAGAAAGCGGAGGCGGCAGGGGCGGCGCTGGGTGGTGGCCCTGTGGCGTAACGCCGGCTGACAGCCGGTGCGGGGGGGCTGGACAAGGTCGGTCTCTTGTCGTACAAATATCACTTTCCACTACGACATCGAGATCATCCCTCGGCCCTCGAGGTGAAAAGGGGTAGGAGCAATGGCGCTGGGGCTGCTCGGACTAAAGGTGGGCATGACACAGGTCTATGACGCCGACGGCAAGGTAGCGCCGGTGACGGTGATCCGGCTGGGACCGTGCCCGGTGCTCCAGGTCAAGTCGAAGCAGGGACCCGATGGCTACGACGCGGTGCAACTCGGCTTCCTCGACAAGCCGCGCCGCAAGGCGACACGAGCAGAGCGCGGCCATGTGTCGGCGGAAATGGAGTCAAAGCGTCGCCGCGCCCTGGCTGCCGCCGGCCGGACCCTGGCCCCCAAGGCCAACACCGAGCCGCAGCGCTACATTCGGGAATTCCGCCTGGAAGCGCCGACCGACATCAAGGTCGGGACCATCCTAACGGCCGGTGAGCTGTTCAAGGATGTGCCGGCGGTGGATGTCATTGGTACTTCCAAGGGCCGAGGCACCGCCGGTGTGATGAAGCGGCACGGCTTCGCCGGCCTGCCGGCCAGCCACGGGGTCAAGAAACACCACCGGGCGCCGGGCAGCATTGGCTCGCACGCCAGCAACCGCGGCAGCGGCCGACCCAAGCGCGGCAAGCGCATGGCCGGCCGCTATGGTAATGAACGCGTCACCATTCGCAACCTGAGCGTCGTTCGCATCGATTCCGACAACCACCTGATGCTCGTCAAGGGAGCTGTCCCCGGCTACAACGGCAGCCTGGTCATGGTCCGTCCGACCAACAAGAAGGATCGGCCGACCGGCCAGAAGAAGGAACCGCCGGTCGAGAAGAAGAAAAAGTAACCATCGCCTGCGCCGTTGAATCCTCCCGCCGGAGCATCCGCGCCGGGCCGGCCTTATCCCGTCGCTCACGTTCCGGGCTCTGAGAGCGCACCCGCCGAACTCTGACGGCGCACCCGCCGCACGCCCGTGGCTCAGCGGCAGCGGCCGCCGTAGAAGGTGTAGCCGATGCCGATGCGCACGGGCGGAGGCGGCGGCTCAGGCACCACGTAGACGGGATAGACCGGCGTGGCCGTGTACACCCGCCGCGCCGGTCGGGCCGCGGTCAGCTGCATCTCGCGGATCACCGCATCGCTGACCCCGTTCTGCTTCAGCCACATGATGTCCTGGGCCGACAGGTGATAGACCGAGCCGGTTGTCCGGATTTGCGAGATGATGATCCCGTCGTCGATGTGTTGGTGGGTCATCTGCACGATGTCGGTCATTCCGAGCGGGCCGGGCGCGGCGCTGGCCGCCGCCAGGCGCGCCTCCTCGGCCTTGCGCTCGGCCTTATCGACGGCGTTGCCGACCAGGCCGCCCGAGACCGCCCCGATGACGCCGCCCACGGCAGCGCCCAGCCCGGTGTTGCCGGTGGCGCTGCCGATCAGGGCGCCGGTGCCGGCGCCGATACCGCCTCCTGCCAGCACTCCCTTGTCGGTATTGCTCATCGAGGCGCAGCCGCCGGCCAGCAGCGCCGGCAGCAGAGCAGCCGCCCCCAGCCGCCAGGATTTCCGCCGGGCGATTCCCCGTTCCGGTATAATGGGCATAGTTCAACCTCTGTCGGCATTCTGAAGGAAACCACAACGCATGCGACCGACACGCCAAAATACCGCAAGGCAAACGAATGAGGGAAGCTCAGTCCGGGAAGACCCATCGGGGACCGCGCCCTCTGCTCGGTCTGTCCCTCCTCGCCGTTTTTCCCGTCCTTTTTGATTCGTCCTTTGCTCGTGTCTTTTGCGTGCCTCGTGGTTTGTTGTTCGGGCTGTGCTGGGGAGGGAATAACATAACCTGCCCCGATGGTCAAGAAATCGGCGAGCAGGGTTACTTTTTTGGTACTTGGCGAGCGGCCGGCGTAAGCCGGCCGGTTCGGGTGAGCGGCCGGTGTAAGCCGGCCGGTTCGGGTGAGCGGCCGGCGTAAGCCGGCCGGTAACTAGTTCCTTGATCACCCACCCTGGTGATCAAGAAATCGGCGAACAGGAGTAGCGATGATGAGTCCTGTCCGGTCGAGGCAGCACTTAGCGTTGGCAGCCGTGCTCTGCCTGGTTTTCCTTGTCCCGTTGCCTGCTCGTGCCGACGCCCCGGCCGTTCCCCGGAAGGTTGTCACCATCGAGGGGATCACCGAGTACCGGCTAGACAACGGCCTGCGGGTGCTGCTCTTCCCCGATCCGTCCACGCCGCGGGTGGTGGTCAACCTCACCGTGCTGGTCGGCTCCCGCCACGAGGGCTATGGCGAGACCGGCATGGCCCACCTGCTGGAGCACATGGTTTTCAAGGGCACGCCCACCCACCGCGACATCCCCCGGGCGCTGAAGGAACGCGGCGCCCAGTTCAACGGCACCACCTGGGTGGACCGCACCAATTACTTCGAAACTCTGCCGGCCAGCGATGCCAATTTGGAGTTCGCCATCCGCCTGGAGGCCGACCGCCTTGTCAACAGCCTGATCCGGCGCGAGGACCTGGCCTCGGAGATGACCGTCGTCCGCAACGAGTTCGAGATGGGCGAGAACAACCCGCAGAACATCCTCAGCCAGCGGATGATGGCCGCCGCCTTCGAGTGGCACAACTACGGCAAATCGACCATCGGCAACCGCAGTGACATCGAGCGCGTCCCGGTCGAGAACCTGCGGGCCTTCTACCGCAAGTACTACCAGCCCGACAATGCCGTTCTGGTCATCGCCGGCAAGTTCGACGAGGCCAAGGCCCTGGAGTACGTCGGCAAGTACTTCGGCGTCCTGAAGCGGCCCGAGCGGCGGCTGGAGAACACCTATACCGAGGAGCCGCCCCAGGACGGCGAACGGCAGGTAGTCCTGCGCCGCGTCGGCAAGGTAGGGGTGGTCGGCGTGTTGTATCACATCCCGGCAGCCGCCCATGAGGACTTCGCCGCCGTCGAGGTGCTCAACCAAATCCTGGTGGCAGAGCCGGCCGGCCGGGTCTACAAGGCCCTGGTCCCCACCAAGAAGGCCAACAGCGTTACCGGTGACGCCTACGGCTGGCATGATCCCGGCGTCCTGGAGCTCCTCGTTGAAGTGGACCGCGACAGCTCGCTGGAGTCGGTCCGCGATACGCTGATCGACATCCTTGAAAAACTGCCGCAGGAGCCGTTCACCCCCGAGGAGGTGGAACGAGCGAAGCGGCGGTTGCTGAAGAACCGCGAGTTGCTGATGACCGACAGCAACCGTATCGGCATCGTCCTCAGCGACTGGGCGGCCAAGGGGGACTGGCGGTTGTTCTTCCTGCACCGCGATCGGCTGGCCAAGGTCACGCCCGAGGATGTCAGCCGGGTGGCGCGGCGCTACCTGGTCCGGAGCAACCGAACGGTCGGTCTGTACATCCCCTCGGACCGTCCCGAGCGGGCGGAAGTACCGGCCGCTCCGCCGGCGGCCGAGCTGGTCAAGGATTACAAGGGTGGGACCGAGGTCGCAGCCGGCGAGTATTTCGACCCGACGCCGGCGAACATCGAACAGCGCGTCCGACGCTCGACGCTGCCGGGCGGCTTGAAGCTGGCGCTGCTGCCCAGGAAGACGCGGGGCGAGGCGGTCGTTGCTCAGTTGACGCTCCGCTTCGGCAACGAGGAGTCGCTCAAGGGGCAGACCGGCGCCGCCGACGCCCTTGGCCCGCTGATGCTCCGCGGCACTCGACAGCACACCCGCCAGCAGATCGAGGACGAGCTGGACCGGCTCAAGGCCCGGGTCCAGGCCTTCAGCGGCCCCGGCCAGGTGACCTTCAGCATCCAGGGCAAACGCGAGAGCCTGCCGGCGGTGCTCACCCTCCTGAAGGAAGTCCTGCGTGAGCCCTCCTTCCCAGCCGAGGAGTTTGACATCCTCAAGCGCGAGGAGCGCGATGCGCTGGCGAAGCAGCTGACCGAGCCGACCACGCTGGCTGTGGTCGCCCTGCGGCGCAAACTGAACCCCTACCCGCCCGACGATGTCCGCTACACGCCGACCCTGGAGGAGGCGATTGCCCGGTTGGAAGCGGTGACGGTCGAGCAGGTCCGCCGACTTTACACTGAGCAACTCGGCGGCGAGCACGGCGAGCTGGCGGTGGTGGGCGACTTCGACCCAGCGACGGTTACCCGGCTGGCCGGCGAGTTGGTCAAGGATTGGAAGGCGAAGGTGCCGTACCGCCGCATCCCGCGCCAGGCCAAAACCGATGTGGCCAGTGAGCGGCAGACGATCCACACGCCGGACAAGGCCAATGCCGTCTACACCGCCGGCCTGGCCCTGGCGCTCAGTGACACCGACCCGGATTACCCGGCCCTGGAAGTGGGCAACTTTATCCTGGGCGGCGGCACCCTGTCGTCGCGGTTGGGCAATCGTGTCCGTCAGCAGGAGGGGTTGTCGTATGGCGTGCGTTCGATGTTCAACGCTTCGCCGTTGGACAAGTCGGCGGAGTTCACCATCTACGCCATCTGCAACCCGGCGAACTTGGAAAAGGTGGACAAGGCCGTGCTGGAAGAGTTGGAGAAACTGCTCAAGGAAGGCGTGGAGGCAAAAGAGTTGGAAGAGGCCAAGAAAGCCTACCTGGAACAGCTCAAGGTGCAGCATGCCATCGACAGCCGGCTCGCCAGACAGCTCGGCAATGGACTGTTCGCCGGCCGGACGATGGCCTACTACGCCGAGCTGGAAAAGAAGGTGGCCGCCCTGACGCCGGAACAGGTGAACGAAGCCGTCCGCCGGCACTTGACGCCGAAGCGGCTGGTCATCATTAGCGCGGGCGACCTGAAAAAACAAGGCACACAAGAGTAGCTGGGCCCCTCACCCGGGCCCCCGCGGGGGGAGAGGGGGCCCGGGTGAGGGGGGTCGGCGTTGCACCCGGGAGTTTTCGCATGCGCTGTACACGATGTGGCTGGGTCGTGGGCCGGACGCGCTGCCCGTGCGGGGCTACCGCGCCGCGGGCCGTGTCTCCGCTGATCCCGGTCGGGACGCAGGTGGTGGCCCGGCCGGGCCGCGGGCCGTCGATGTTCATCTGGCTGGCGGGTGAGGTGGCAGCCCACGAGGGACCGCTGCATCTAGTGCGGTCGGCGACGGGCAACTACTGGTGCGAGGCCGACGACCTGCTGCCCGACCTGCCCGGCCGCGAGGACGCGCTGACGGATGGGGCGCGGGTCTGGGCGTTGTGGCTGGATGGGCGTTGGTATCCCGGCACCATCGACGGCCGGCAAGGCCGACTCCGCCATGTCACCTGGGACGACGGCGATTCCATGTGGCTGGAGCCGGGCCATATCGTGCTGTTGGTGGCCGAGGCGGGCGAGCCCGAGGTGGGGACCGTGGTGGTGGCGCCGCGCTGGAACGGTGAGCACCAGCTGGCCCGGGTCGAGCAGCAGGACGGAGACCGTTTCCGGGTGGTCTTCTCCGACGGCGAGGAGGCATGGGTCTGTGGCGACGAACTGGCCACGTTCCCGCCCAACCCGTTCCGGGAGTGACGTCCTTCGGGTTGGCCGCCCCGGATCTTCTTGCGGAGCCAGCACCGCAGCCGGCTCGGCATCTTGGCGACCCGGGTGGCGACCACGTACCCCTTGCGGCGGTCCCGCTGGTTCAGGACGTGGCGCCTCGGGTCGAAGCCCTTCTTGAACCACCCGGGTTGGGTTTCTTCGTGGGCATGGCAGGCGACCTTCCCGGCGTGCAGGCCGGGAGAGTCACCTGGCCGGGCGCCGGTCTGGCAGCGGCTACGGGGGCGTCTGGAACGAGTAGCCGTGCGCGCCGCCCTGGCGGCGGAGTATGCTGGATGG
>DATLYH010000176.1:0-5427 GCA_035575035.1 Gemmataceae bacterium | reverse complement strand
GGAGGCGACCGCCGAGGCAGACCCCGCCAAGCGAGAGCGCCTCTGGAAGGCCGTCGCCGAGGAGGAGACCGGGCTCGCCCTCCGCGAGGCCTACGCCGAGCGGCTCCGGGCCCTCCTCGACAACGGCTACCCCCGCTGCGTCATCCTGCGGCCGGCGAGGCCCTGACCCGCCTGTCATTCGGATCGGCTCTTAGCGATTTGTCTGGGAAAGTACCGCCAAGCCGCAAGCAAAGAATGGTCGAACCGGAACGGCGCAGAAAAAATCGCCGGCGAGGGGACGAAGGATTGAGAGGTGGGGCGTTGGGCGGCCTCTCAATGCATTCGACCTCGTCGCCGGCGTCATCCCCGGAGCGGTAGGGACGCCTCCTCCTACTCCGGATGGGGCGAGGGACGGCCGCGGCCTGGAGCCACGCGGCCGTCTAAGCACCCTGGGCGAATCAGGGGTGCGAACCAGGCGCCTTTGCCTGGTTACTCAACGAGTGCCAAAGAACCAATTCTCAAAGGCCCTACCGGCCTTTCCCGGCCTAGCCGCTTCCTCCCCCTTGCTAAAAGCATACCTTGGAAAACAATAATTGGGGACAATTCCTTAAGTCATTGCAGTAGAATGGCTTGCGATGATGAATTGGAGGGGAAGCCTTCGGAGTGTGCCGGCCGGCGCGCCGGAGATTTCGGCACCGACCTCCGAATTTTTCAGCAGGGGGCGGCAAGGTGATCGCCCAGGCGAAGTAAGGCAACCGCCACCCGGCAGCGGGACGCACCCGCCCCCTGGTAGGACGAACGGGCCATCCGTCCGGTCCGCAAGATGGATGGGCCATCCGTCCCACCAGGAGGGAGATGGTGTTGTGGTGTGCGGCCGGCTCTTTGGTCCGACGCACCTACTTGCCGGCCAGGCCGAAGTCTCCCTTGACGTTCCGCCAGGCGCTGTGGATATGGTTGGCGGGGTTCTTGGCCGAGTCGGATTGCACGTTCAGGAACTCGATGACAAAGGTCGGTCCCTGGATGCGATAGGTGTGCGGCTGGCCCGGCTCCGTGCCGCCGCTGTAAGCAAAGTGGACCTTATCGATGCCCGCTTCTTTCACCTGGGCCAGCTCGACGGCAGCGATGTCCGGCGGCATCCGCTCGGCGTAGGACTCGATCAGTTTCACCAGAGTGCTGCGTTGTTTCTCGTTCATCTGGGCTGCCGGCAGGCCGACCGGGGCGCCGACCGTGGGGACGACATTGGCCTGCTCGATCTCGCGGAACGGCTTCTCCTGGCGGGCGATCCGCTGTTGCCCCTCGTCGAGCGATTTGAACAACGCCCGGGCCAGGTCCTCCGCAGCCGGCAGCGTCCGCAGGCCCTTCTTGGGACCATCCTTGACCGTGGCCGGGTTGGCCCCGAAGAAGGCCGGGGTGGCGCTGACCACCTTGCCGCTGTCGAGGGTGAAGTTGAGTGACAGGTGGTGCCCTTCCACCCGCCAGCCCCACTTGCCGCTTTTCGACGGCGTACCAAAGATGGTGAAGAAGTACCACTCCGGATTACGGGTCGGTCCCCTGCCCTGCTCTAGCTCGTGGAGGATCGCCTCCAAACTCATGATGGTGGTGGCTGCGATGTAGCCGTCGGGGCTGGTGCCGGCCTTGACCAGGTTCAGGGCGGCCGCCTTCTGCTCGGCGTTCATTTCCTCCAGCGACAGTCCCTTGCGGGTCGGCTTCCGGTCCTTGGTCTCCCGGGGCACGAAGTACCAGTTGGTGCGTTCCTTGTCGTCGAAGGCGAAAGTTGCCTTGGCCTTCTGCTCGGCCGACAGGGTGTCAAGGAATTTCTGGGCGGCACTGGTCATCTTAATACCGGCCGACTCGGTCGCCTGACCGACGTAGGCAACGCCGACCAGCCCGGCCATCAGCACCAGGACTACAAACAGGCGGACCAGTTTCATCGCAGCATCCTCCTTCCCACCATGTCACAAGTAACAAGTGACAAGTTACAAGTGACAAGTATCCTCAACTGGGCTTCCCGGTCTCCTTGTCTCGACCCACTACCCGCGGGTCAATCGTTCTGGGTCATGGTCTTCGCGGGAGGTGGGGGCACATCGGCCCGGCTGAGGAAACGCAGCTGGTAGTCGCACACGCGGATCTCATCGCCCGGGGTCAGCCGGGTCGGGCCGGTGATTCGTTGGCCGTTCAGGTAGGTGCCGTTTTTGCTGGCCGTATCATACAGCTCACAGACTTCGCTGGCATGGACCAGGATAACGCAGTGCCGCCGCGAGATGTACGAGCCTTCGAGCACCACATCGTTATCCGGGGCCCGGCCGATGGTGTTGAGGCCAACTTTGAGCGGGTAGATGAAGTCGCGGTCTTGCAGCCAGAAGCGGACATCGCTGGCCGGCGGTTGCTGGTTGTTCGGAATGAGGGTGGGAGACTCGACGGGCCGGCGGCCGGTTTCCGGCAGGCACTCGGCGGCCACGGTCTGCCAGCCCCGCGCGTTGAGCAGTGCCTCGCGGGCCCGACGATATTCCTCTCGCCGGCGCGGCTCCAGATGGACACTGTTCAAGCGCGGGTCGGCCATGACAAATTTCCAGGAGAGCCTAGACGGGCGCAAGTGCTTGACCTACCTAATGCTAACTCAGCCGGTTGCCGGGTCAACAGGAAAAATGAAAAAGTGCTGCGTCGGGCAGCCTCTGAGCCGCCCCTCTAACCGGGATTCCTTGAATGACTTACCCTGCCTCTGCCTTCCCGTTGCCGCATCTTTGCGGCCCATCGTCCGGCGCTGCTCCCCCAGCGCGGCCGCCTGAGCATTATCAGGCAGACCTTCAGGGATGCCTGGTAATTGCCCCGATTGGTCTTTGTTCCTCCCGATGAGGCGCGCGGATCCAGGATACGCTCTCTATAATCCACCACCGGGCAACAAACCGTCATCCGGAGGTGGCATGGCCGACAACAAGCGTACCGGGGGCAAGCGGCAGACCGGTCCCGCAGCGGCCAAGCGGCCGTTCGACATCGAGGAGGCCATCGCCCTTCTGCGCAAAGCAGTGGCCCCCTACCCGAAGGCGGCGCTGTTCGAGCTGGCCGCCGAGGGGCATGACTCAGTGTTCGAGCAGCTGGTGGCCTGCATCATCTCGATCCGCACACGCGATGAGACAACCCTGCCGACGGCCCGGCGGTTCTTCGCGGCGGCGCGGACGCCGGCCGAGACGGCCGCGCTGTCGGTCGCGGAGATCGACGCCCTCATCGCCGACGCCACCTTCCACGAGGCCAAGGCGCTGCAAATCCATGAGATCGCCCGCCGAGCCGTCCAGGAATACGGCGGCGTCATCCCCTGCGACCGCGAAGTGCTGCTGTCGTTCCGCGGCGTCGGCCCGAAGTGCGCTAACCTGGTCCTGGGCATCGCCTGCAATCAGCCGAGCATTGGCGTGGACATTCACGTCCACCGCATCACCAACCGCTGGGGCTACGTCCAGACCACCACGCCCGCGAAGACGATGGCCGCGCTCCAGGCGAAACTGCCCCACGCCTACTGGGTGGAGATCAATGCGCTGCTGGTGCCCTTCGGCAAGCACATCTGCACGGGCGCCCGCCCGAAGTGCTCGACGTGTCCGCTGCTGCCGATGTGCCGGCAAGTGGGCGTCACGTCGCATCGCTGACGACGCCCGGGGGCGAGATGGGCCAAGGCGGGAGGGACAGAGCCGGCCCCCCGTCCGGTTGTTCCTCGCCTCGGACGGCGTTAAGATTGGTCCAGGGGAATGCCCGGTCCATTTCTTGAGGGGCGAGATCATGCCTCTGCTGGATCATTTCCATCCGCCGCTCAGCGTCGCCCGCCACCGGAAAGGGTTCCATACTCAGTGGGTAGGGTCGCTTCGGTCGTGACTTCCCTCCCCAGCGCCGCCGAAAAAAGGTCCTTGAAGACCTCCTTCAGCCTTCCCGTGGGGGGCTGCTCAGGGCTCTTTCCCTCGCCCCGGCGACAAGGGGCCGGTCGTTCGGGTCCTGCCGGTGATCGACCGGGCCTGCCCTTGCTTCGCAGTGTGCATCCGGCCCCCATCAAGTTAACTGCGGCGCAAAAGAAGGGGGCAGCCCCCAAGGGAACCGCCCCCGTGCAGCGATTGATCCCCAGAGCCGGCGCGGTTAGAACAGCTCGGTGATCGGGTTGGCGCCTTTGTCCACGATGCGGATGGGCCGGCCGATGGCGGTCTGGTTCTGCTTGGTGTAGTCGATTCCCAGGATCTTGCAGACCGTGGCCAGGAAGTCGATCGCGGAGATCGGCCGCTCGATGACCGTGGCCCCCTCCGCATCGGTCTTGCCGATCACCTGGCCACCCTTGATGCCGCCGCCGAAGAGCACCGTACTCCAGGCCCGCGGGTAGTGGTCGCGTCCCGGCTGCGGGCCACGGTTGTTGATTCGCGGCGTCCGGCCGAACTCACCCATCCAGATGATCAGAGTCGAATCGAGCAGGCCGCGGTCCTTCAGGTCTCGGATCAGGGCACTCATCGCCGGATCGACCTGGGCCGAGAGCTGCTTGACCCGGGGGAAGTTGTTCTGGTGCGTGTCCCAGCCGCCGAGGGTCACCTCGACGAAGGGGATACCAACCTCCACCAGGCGGCGGGCCAGCAGGCAGCCCTCGCCAAACTTGCTCTCACCGTAGGCGGCCCGGGAAGCGGCCGGCTCCAGTGACAGATCGAACGCCTTGGCCTCGCGCGACTGCATCAAGGTGACGGCCCGCTGGTAGGTGGTGCGGTGGTCGGTGCCGGCGGTCGCCTTGTACTCCCGGTTAAAGGCCGCCTCCAGCTCCTCAAGCAGGCCGACGCGGTTCTGGAACTGCTGTTCGCCGACCATCGCCTTGAGGTTCTCGACGCCGCGGGCCGGGTCGTTGACGATCAGCGGCTGGTGGCGGGCGCCAAGGAAGCCGGCGCCATAAACGCGGTTGCCGACCGAGACGAAATTGGGCAGCGGGAAGTCCGCCCGGCCCAGCTCGGCCGAGACGATCGAGCCGAGGCTGGGGTAAACCAGACCGCCCTGCCCTTCCTTGTAGCCGGTGTGCAGGTAATACTTGGCCCGGCCGTGGGCCCCTTCGCCGGTGCTCATGCTGCGCAGGATGGCCCCGTGGTGCATCAGTTGGGCCAGCTTCGGGAAGTGCTCGCTGATCTCGATACCCGGCACGCTGGTCTGGATCGGCTTGAACTCGCCGGCGTCCTTGGTGCCCGGTTTCAGGTCGAAGGTGTCTTTGTGTGACGGGCCGCCGTCCATCCAGAGGAGGATGCACGACTTGTGCTTGGTCCCCATGGTGGCGGCGCGGGCTGCCAGCACGTCGAACCAGCCGGACAGCGAGGTCAGCGCCGCCCCGGCCGCGGTGAACTTGAGGAAGTCGCGGCGGGACAGGTTGCTCAGGGAATTCCGGATCGCCATGGTGGTTTGCTCCTTTGATCTCTGATTTCTTGGCGAGCGGCCGGTGTGAACCGGCCG
>DATLYH010000175.1:0-5441 GCA_035575035.1 Gemmataceae bacterium | reverse complement strand
AACCGCCACGCCCAGTTGCCCGACGGCTGGCCGGGGAAGTTCATCCGCGCCTCGCTCCCCAGGTTGAGCACGTCCTGCAACGGCGCCAGCGCGTAGTCGGCCACCGACGACCACGCCAAGCGAATCAGGCTCCAGGCCGGGTCGTGCTCTACCCCCGGCACGTAACGGCGCAAAAAGCGGCTCTCGGCCTCGCTCAGGGTGCGGAACCAGCCGAGCGTGGTATCGTTGTCATGGGTACCGGTGTAGACCACCGTGTTCCGCTCGTAGTTGTGCGGCAGGAAGCGGTCCTCGACGGCGCCGCCGAAGGCGAACTGCAAGATGCGCATTCCCGGCAGGTGGAAGTGGTCGCGCAGCGCCTCGACCTCCGGCGTGATCACCCCCAGGTCCTCGGCGATCAACGGCAGGTCGCCCAGGGCGGCACGCAGCGCCCGGAAGAAGTCATGGCCGGGACCCTTGACCCAACGGCCGGTCTGAGCCGTCGGGCTGCCGGCCGGGATCTCCCAGTACGCCTCGAAACCGCGGAAGTGGTCGAGCCGGACCAGGTCCACCTGCCTCAGCGTTGCCCGCAGCCGGGCCACCCACCAGGCGTAGCCGGTCCGCTTCAGCGCCTCCCAGTTGTACAACGGGTTGCCCCACAGCTGCCCCGTCGCCGAGAAGTAGTCCGGCGGCACCCCTGCCACGGCGATCGGCCGGCGCTCGGCATCGAGCTGGAACAGACCGGGGTTGGCCCAGACATCGGCCGAGTCGATCGACACAAAGATCGGCACATCCCCGATCAGACGGACGCCGCGCTCGTGGGCATGGTGGCGGACGTCGGCCCACTGGCGGAAAAAGAGGAACTGGCGGAATTTGTGCAGCCCGATGGGGCCCTCCAACTCCTTCCGCGCCCGGGCCAGCGCCGCCGGCTGCCGCAGGCGCAGCTCGGCCGGCCACTCCTGCCAACCCGCCCCGCCGTGCGCGTCCTTCAGCGCCATGAACAGGGCGTAATCGTCCAGCCAGCCCGCCTGCTCGACGCAGAATTGCTCGAAGGCCGGCTGTAGCGCGGGCGCCGCCCGAGAGCGGAAAGCATCCCAGGCCCGGCCCAGGATCCAGTTCTTGAACTGGATTACCGGCCCATAGTCCACGCGGTCGGCCGGGAAGTGAACGCTGGCCAGGTCGGCCTGCTTCACCAGACCGTCCCTCACCAGGAGCTCCGGACTCACCAGATACGGGTTGCCGGCGAAGGCGGAGAAGGCCTGGTAAGGAGAGTCGCCGTAACCGGTCGGCCCCAGGGGAAGGACCTGCCACCACGTCTGCCGGGCGCGGGCCAGCGTGTCCACCCAGGCATGGGCTGAGGGGCCTAGGTCGCCGATGCCATAAGGGCTCGGCAGCGAGGTCGGGTGCAAGAGGATGCCCGCAGAACGGGGCGATTTCGGTTTGCCGGTCGTGGTGGTCATAGATCCCCCCGGTTGTGCTTCCTTCACCATCGCAAATCCCTTGCCAACGGTCCCCCGGATCAGGTACCGGCGAGCCAGCGTTGGCCCCCGGCCTTCTCGGCGGGGAGATCTTTTGTCTACACCAATCCGCACCAAGAGAGAAGCCGTCTCCGTCGCCGGCAGATTACTTTCTTGAACCGTGGCATTGGTTTTGCCCACAATTGAGGCTTCGGAGACATGGCGGAGTTTGCCTTGCGGCACCGGCGGCCGGCGGGAAACATGGTCGCATACGCTCTGTTGCAAAGCTCACGCCGTGGGGTGGGCGGGGCGGAGCGTGGCACCGGCTGCCAGCGCCACCACGCCCTGGTCTGAAGCACCGGGGCGTCGAAGACTCAGCCCCAACCACACCCTCTGGGATTTCAACAGAGCAGATCGGAGGGTGATTCTGTCGGCTTTTCCCGGTCTGCGGTTGACAGTGCGATTGAGGAGGCATCATGAGAGTCTGGCCGGGGCGTTCCTATCCGCTGGGGGCCACCTGGGACGGGGCGGGGGTCAACTTTGCCCTCTTTTCCGAACACGCCACGAAGGTTGAGTTGTGTCTCTTCGATTCCCCCGAGGCCGACCGGGAATCGCACCGCATTGTGATGCCCGAGCACACCGACCAGGTCTGGCACTGCTACCTGCCCGATGTCTTGCCGGGCCAGCTTTACGGCTACCGGGTACATGGACCCTATGAGCCGGCCAAGGGACATCGCTTCAATCCGAACAAGGTCGTGCTCGACCCTTACGCCAAGTTGATCGGACGCGACCTGAAGTGGGACGACGCCCTCTTCGGTTACCGGATCGGCGACGCCGAGGCCGACCTTTCCTTCGACGAGCAGGACAGTGCCCCGTTCGCGCCGCTGGCAGCAGTGGTGGACACCGCCTTCACCTGGGGCGACGACCGCCCGCCGCGCATCCCGTGGCACGAAACCCTCATTTACGAGTTGCACGTCAAGGGGTTCACCAAGCTGCACCCCGGCGTGCCCGAGCCGCTCCGCGGCACTTACGCCGGCATTGCCTCCGAGGCCGCCATCCAGCACCTGCTCAGTCTCGGCATCACCGCGGTGGAGCTGATGCCGGTCCATTACTTCGTCAAGGACCGTCACCTCCTGGAGAAAGGGCTGACCAACTACTGGGGCTACAACACCCTGGCCTACTTTGCCCCGGAGACCAGCTACGAGGTGCCCGGCAACCCCCTTAGTGCGGTGCAAGAATTCAAAATGATGGTGCGGGCCCTGCACGCCGCCGGCATCGAGGTCATCCTTGACGTGGTCTACAACCACACCGCCGAGGGAAACCAGATGGGGCCGACGCTGTCGATGCGCGGTATCGACAATGCCTCGTACTACCATCTGGCCGCCGAGCCGCGCTATTACATGGACTTCACCGGCTGCGGCAACACGCTGAACATGCGGCATCCGCGCGTTCTGCAGCTGATCATGGACAGCCTGCGCTACTGGGTCCTGGAGATGCACGTAGACGGCTTCCGCTTCGACCTGGCCAGCACCCTGGCCCGAGAGCTGTACGAGGTGGACCGGCTGGGGGCGTTCTTCGATATCATCCACCAGGACCCGGTGCTCAGCCAGGTCAAGTTGATCGCCGAGCCGTGGGATGTCGGGCCGGGCGGCTATCAGGTGGGCAATTTCCCGGTCGGCTGGACCGAGTGGAACGGCAAGTACCGCGACTGTGTCCGCAAGTTCTGGAAGGGGGATGGGGGCACCGCCGGCGAGCTGGCCACCCGGCTGTCGGGTTCCAGCGACCTGTACCAGCAGACTGGCCGGGCGCCCTACGCCAGCATCAACTTCATCACCTGCCACGATGGCTTCACCCTCCAGGACCTGGTCAGCTACAACCACAAGCACAACGAGGCCAACGGCGAGGAGAACCGCGACGGCACCGACGCCAACTACAGCTGGAACTGCGGTGTCGAGGGGCCGACCGACGATCCCAAGGTCCGGGCCCTGCGCGAGCGGCAGAAGCGGAACCTGATCGCCACCCTCTTCTTCTCCCAGGGGGTGCCGATGCTCCTGGGGGGTGATGAGCTGAGCCATACGCAGAAGGGGAACAACAACGCCTACTGCCAGGACAACGAGCTGACCTGGCTGCACTGGGACCTGGACGAGGAGCAGCAGAAGTTCCTGGAGTTCGTCCGCCGGGTGAGCCGCATGCGACGCGAGCAACCGGTTTTCCATCGGCGAAAGTTCTTCCTGGGCCGTGCCATCCGCGGTACCGAGTTGAAGGACATCTCCTGGTTTGAGCCGTCGGGCCAGGAGATGTCGGACGAGGCGTGGAATGCCGGCTTCGTCAAGTGCCTGGGGGTGCGGTTGGCCGGCGACCTGATCGGCGACCTGAACGAGCGTGGCGAGCCGATCGCCGGCGACACTGTTCTGCTGTTGATCAATGCCCACCACGAGCCGATCCCGTTCACGCTGCCGGCGACCCGTCCGGAGCACCACTGGGAGCGCCTCCTGGACACTGCTGATGACAACGCCGAGCAGCAGGCCTGGGAAGGGGGCGACCAGTACCCGCTGCAAGCGCGTTCGCTCGTGGTCCTGGCCACGCGGGTGCCGCAGGAGACCGGCCAGGCGATCAGCAGCAGTCAGGTGGAGATGCTGCGCCGCGAGGCGCAGGACCGGCGCATGCCGCAGCCGACCGCCGCCCCCGCGCTGGTCCCGGCGACGTAATACCTGGTCCGGGTGATCTTCCTCCGCGCCCTCCGAGCCCGGAGCGTTAGCGACGGGTATTATCCGAGCCCGGAGCGTTAGCGACGGGGAACTATCCGAGCCCGGAGCGTTAGCGACGGGGAACTATCCGAGCCCGGAGCGTTAGCGACGGGTTGATGGCGTCCGCGACGGGTTGATGGCGCGCCCGCGACGGGTTGATGGCGTCCGCGACGGGTCAGGGGGACCGGGTGAGTTCCCGAAGCAACTCCTGGAAATCCTCCCGTTGCCGCAGCGGGTCGAGGGCGCGGTCCTTCTGCATGTGGGCGGCGCCCTTCCACCCCTTGCCCACGGCGTCGCGGAGTAACTTCATCGCCTCGTCGCCGTAGAACTGGACGGCGGCCTTGCGTTTGTCGGCATCGAGCTTCTCGTGCTGCTCGACGATGGGGATGCAGAGAGCTAAGGCGCAGGCGGCGTTGTAGGCATCGGCGGGTGGGTCCCAGCCGAGGTCGCGGCGGGTCTGGGCGGTTTGCACCGCAGCCGCTTGGTCGAGCAACCCGGCGTGGGCCTGCACTAACGCACGCAGGTTGTTGCGGTAAAACTGCCGGTAGGTGGGATGCCGGGGATTGGCCTTGAGGGCGGCCTGGTGGTGCGGCCGGGCCTTTTCGAGGTACTCCCGGGCGGCGGCGAAGTCACGCCGCTGGTTGCAGAGGATGGCCAGGTTGCCGAGGGTGCCGGCCAGGTCGTTCCGCAGGTCCGACTGGCTGGGGAAGTCGGCGGCCAGTTGCTCAAACAGCTTCAGGGCCGCTCGGTAGGCCGCCTCCGCCTCCGGCGGCCGGCCGTTGTCGCGCAGCAGGAGGCCCAGGTTGAGGTGGCTTCCGGCCAGGTCCTGGCGGTAGTCGGGCCGGGTGGGGAAGGCGGCGGCCAGTTGCTCATAAAGTTTCAGGGCCGCTCGGTAGGCCGCCTCCGCCTCCGGCGGCCGGCCGTTGTCGCGCAGCAGGACGCCCAGGTTGTTGTGGCTCCCGGCCAGGTCCTGGCGGTAGTCGGGTTGGTTGGGGAACTCTGCGACCAGTTTTTCCAACAGTTTGATGGCCTTCCGGTGGTTCTCTTCCGCCTCCGGCAGCCGGCGGGTGGCGCGCAGCAGGTTGCCCAGGTTGGTGTGGCTTGTGGCAAGGTGCCGACGGTACTCAGGTTGGCTTGGGAACTCGGCGACCAGTTCCTCCTGCAGCCTCAAGGCTGTTCGGAAAGCCCTCTCGGCGTCCGGCTGCCGGTTGGTTTGGGCCAGCAGAATGCCCAGGTTGTTGTGGCTTGTGGCGAGTCCCTC
>DATLYH010000174.1:0-24298 GCA_035575035.1 Gemmataceae bacterium | reverse complement strand
GGCCGCACCCCGGGCCTCAATGGGCCGCCGAACCCCAAGCCGCCAGCCCCGCCCCGGCCGACCCGCCGCCCGCGCCCGCCACCAACGGCCCGCCGGGGGCGAACGCGCCGACCAACGCCGAGATCCACGCCTGGCTGTCCCAGCGGATCGCCGCCATCCAGCAAGAGCGCGAGACCCGGTGGCAGAAAATCGTCAACTTTGTGCTGGGGAAGTGACCGGCCCTTCGGGGGACTGTCCCGTCAGGGGCAAAGGAACCCTGGACTGCACCTGTTAAGCCTCGTTAACATTTGTGTCAACCGCCGTTAAGGAGGGTTAACAAGGACCCGGTGCCAGGGAGAATTTCTTACCTCTACCTGAAGAACGCCTGTCGCGCAAGTTGAGATAAGACAATGGTTAATGATGAATATGACCGAGGGCCTCCCACAGGGTATTCTCCCGGCCCCATTTTTGCTCCTCTTTTTACCGCGATCCGCCCTTAGGGTGGGGTGGAAAGGTTTCCCCGCGCGGTGCCCGCTTGGGAGAACACTTTCATGGCACGATTCCGTAAAACATGGCTGCTGATGGCAATCCTGGCCGGGATTGTCATCTGGGGGATGGCTGCATCCCCAGCCCAGGCCCAGTTCCGGCTCCGAGTGGAAGATGTGGGCCAAGGTGTCGGCACGATTATCACCGACCAAGGGGCCGGCGACATCAACCCGGTCGTTGGGGCTATCACCTTCAGCGGGTCGGTCGGGACGAACTTCATCGTCAACGTGACGACAGGTATCTCGATGCCCCCCGTACCTGGAGGGATCGGCTACGCCGAGTTGGATCTTAACAGTGTCAACGTCGCCAGCACGGGGGCCGGCACGCTTCGCATCACCCTGGTGCAAGGAGATGATCCGACAGCGCCCGGCACAGGCGGCTATACCACCGGGCCGGTTGGGACTCTTGGGCTCTTGGCCACTATCGGTGGCACGCTCACTGCTCCAGCCGGTTCCACTCTGACGGCGCAGAGCTGGGCCAACCCCACGAATGCGGTTATCCCTCTTGGCCCGGATCAGGCTGTGGGACCCATTGGTGCCATCGGACCGGTTCCAGCGGGGAGCGTATCGGCATTTCCTCCCTTCGTTACCGGCCCAGGTGCCTTCTCAGGCACGGGTGTAGCTGCCTTTACGAGAGGAACGGGCCCCTACTCGTTGTTTAGCCAGGTCACCGTCTCGTTCAGTGGTTCGGGCTCGGTGAGCTTCAACGAAAACCAGCTGGTGATACCGGCGCCGGGCGGCTTGGTGCTGGCCCTGACCGGCCTGCCGGTCCTTGGCCTCGGCTATCTGCGCCGGCGCCTGAAGGCCAAGGCGGCTTGATCTGCCTTCGGCCACCACGCCAAAGCCAACTTGCGGGGCGGCCCTCTGCCGGCCGCCCCGCTGTGCATTTAGGACCAAGCGGGTGCTCTCCCCCGTTTTGAACTTTCCCCTCCCCCAACGGGCTCCAGGCAGGGCCGGCTCAAGGCCCTTTCCGCCCCTCATGGTAGCCGAAGTCGCCGAATTCGGGAGGCGCGCCCGCCGTCGGGTGACTTCGGCTACCCCAATTGGGGCGCCGCACCCGCACGAGGGGCGCGCCGTGCCGGCGCTGTCTCCCTGCTGGCCCCTAACCACTAACCGGGATCAATCCAATGAGAAGAAGGCTGCTGCGACAAAGGGTGAACCACAAGCCGCGAAGAAGGGTGAACCTCAAGGTCCTGATCGGGCTGGTGGTGGTTCCCCTGGTGCTCGGGGTCGGCGTTCATTTCCTGCACGCCTACCAGGTCAAGCGCAACGCCGGCGCTTTCCTCCAACAGGCGGAACGAGCCGCCGAGGCCAAGGACCTGGACCAAGCCTTGCAGCATTACGCTACCTACCTCGGCTTTGTCCCCACCGACGACGACGCCCTGGCCCGTTACGCCATCCTCCTCAACGACAAGGCCGCCGTATCGGGGTCACGGAAGGCGCGGGA
Organism: Gemmataceae bacterium; assembly: GCA_035575035.1. Lineage (GTDB taxonomy): Bacteria > Planctomycetota > Planctomycetia > Gemmatales > Gemmataceae > DATLYH01. The sequence continues at coordinate 22,327 of DATLYH010000174.1, read as the reverse complement.
GCGGGCCTTCTTGTTCCTTGACCATGCCGTCCGCCGGGCCCCCGGGCGTCACGACGTGCGGCGTCTGGTGGTGGATACGGCGATGGAGCTGGGCTACTACCCCGCCGCCCGGGACCATCTGATCGTCCTTCTCCGCGAAGCGTTCCCGAATGATGGGCAGCTGGAGCACCTGCTCGGGCGGTGTCATGCCGCCGCCGGTGAGTTTGACCAGGCCGCCAGCCTGTTCGCCCGGTCCATCCGACACATGCCGCGGCAGCTGGACAGTTACGAGTGGCTCGCCGTTCAGCTGCGGCAGCGCTATGAAGATTCCGTTCGGGGCCAGGACAACGAGTTCCAGCGTGATCTGGTGCGGGCGGGGCTGAGACTGTTGCTGGCGGGCTCATCCCCTCTGGCCTTCCCAGCCTCACTCCACTGGGGCAGCCTGTACGACAGCGCCCTCCACCCGGCCGACCGGATCATGGATGCAATGGTCTACGCCAACAGCCAATCGTTCCAGGCCTATCTGGTCCGGTGGCGCTACCGAACGGCGCACCGGCTCCCCGAGGCGGAGAAGGAACTCGAACGCGCCCGCGAACTGGCCCCGGATGAAGCCGAGGTGCTGGTGGCGTCCGCCCGGTCGGCCGTGGACCGCAACGATCTGAACCGGGCCCGCGCTTATCTCCAGCGCGGCATTCAGCTTTATCCGAAGGACCGCAACATGTACCAGGCGCTGAGCGACCTGGAAAAGCGGCAGGGGCGCCGAGAGCAGGCCATCGCCGCCCTGCGCCAGGGACTGAAGGAGGTTCCCCCGGCCCAGCAGGGCGAACTCCTCGCTGGTCTGATTGATCTGCTCATCGACGGGTCTGAGTTCGAGGAAGCGAACCAGTTGATGACTCAGCTGCGGCAGCGGGAAATTCCGTCAGCGTGGGTGGACTATCTCGATGCCCGCCTGCTCCTGGCGAAGGGGGCATGGGTGCAAGCCGCCTTCCTGCTGGAAGGAGCGCGTAAGCAGGTGGGAGAATCGTCCGACCTGGCCTGTTACATCAACCTGCACCTTGCCCGCTGCTATGAGCGCCTCGGCAACCCTGACCTCCAGCTGGCCGCCTGCCGTCGCGCCCTGGCCATCAATCCGCGGTGGATTGATGTCCATGTCCAACTGGGTGTGGCGCTGGCGGCCATCGGCTCGGTGGACGAGGCGGTCCAGGAATTTCGGTTGCTGGCCGACACAATCCCCGCGGCGCAGGCGCTGGTGGCCCGCGTGTTAATCCACCAGAACCTGCGTCTGCCGCCGGAGCAGCGCCGCGAGCCGGAGCGCTGGCAGCCGGTCCACGCCGCCCTCGACCAGGCAGCCCCGGCGCTGCCGGACGCCGTTGAGGTGCCGCTGCTGCGGGCCCAGGCATGGACCGCCCAGGCCCTGGCCACGCCGGAACCGGATCGAGCGAAGCTATTCGCCGCCGCCCGTGCCGTTCTCGAAGCGGCGCGCGACCAGCAGCCCCAGAAGGTCGAGTTCTGGACCGCCCTCGCCGACCTGGCCCAGCGCGAGGGAGATTCGTCGAAGGCCCTGGCCATCCTGGACGAGGCTCAGCAGCGCCTGGGCAACGGAATCGAGCTGCGCCTGGCCCGTGTCCGCCACTGGGCGATCCGGGGAGGGGACGAAGCCCCCGCAGCGCTGGCGAAGCTGGCCGCGGACCTTGATCGGCTTTCCGACAAGGACCGCATCCGTCTCCTTGACGCGCTGGCGGAGGGCTACGCTCAGCTCGGCGATGCCGCTCAGGCGGAGCGCTTCTACAGCCGGCTGGCGGCGGAGCAGCCTCAGGACCTGCGGAGCCGGGTCAACCTGTTCGACCTGGCCGTCCAAACCGACAACGAACCGCTCGTGCGGCGGCTGGTGGACGAACTCCGGACCATCGAGGGGACAGAAGGGACGTGGTGGCGTTACTGCGAAGGAGTGCGCCTGCTGCTGGCGGCCCGCAAGCTCCAGGCCAAGCACGAAGCCGACGCAGCGCGACCGCTCCTCGACACCGCCCGCCAGCACCTCGGGGAGGTATCCAGCCGACGCCCCACTTGGTCGCGCGTCTATCTCCTTGAAGGAGACATCGCCGTTTTGCAGAAGGACCTGGACCGGGCCATTGACCGCTACAAGCAGGCCCTGCTGTTGGGGGATACCCGGCCGGGCGTGGCGGTGGAACTGGCCCGGCTGCTGTCGATCCGCGGTCGCTACGCCGAGGCCGAGCAAGTGCTGGGGAAACTCCCTCCGGGACTGCCGCGGCGCGGCACCGCCGCCCGACTGGCCGTCGATCTCGCCTGGCGCCGCGGCGACACCAAGGAGGCACTCGACCTCGCCGAGGAAGTGGCGGCCGGGTCCAAGGATCATGCCGATCATTTGTGGTGCGCCGAAGTGCAGTGGAACCTTGGCCGGCGTGGGCGGGCTGAGGCCAGCCTGCGGCGCGCCCTGGAATTGAATGACCAGGTCCCGGAGCCGTGGTCAGCCCTGGTCACCTACCTGGTGCGCCTGGGGCGTCAAGCCGAGGCGAAGGCCGTCATCAGCGAGGCGCAGCGCAAGCTACCTCCCGCCCAGGCGGCGCTGGGGCTGGCCCAGTGCTACGACGCGTTGGGCGACCGCAAGCAAGCGGAGCAGTTCTACGTCGCTGCCCTGCGAGACCGGGCTGGCGAGGTCGCTGTCCTGCGGGCGGTGGCCAACTTCTACATGCGCAGCGGCCAGCCTCACAAGGCCGAGCCGCTCTACCGTCAGTTGATCGATCCGAAGACCGCCGCCCCGGAAGAAACCGTGATGGGGGCGCGGCGCAGCCTGGCAGTGGTCCTGGCCGCCAAGGGAGAGCCCCGGCACCTCCGCGAGGCGCTGCTGCTGCTTGACAAGAACCTCAGCCTGCAAGGGAACCAGACCGAAGACCTGCGGACCAAGGCGCTGCTGCTCTCTACCCAGCCGGGCCGCCGTCAGGAGGCGATCCACATTCTGGAGAACCTTCAGGAGCGCGGCGTGGTCTCGGCCGAGGAGCAGTTCTTGCTGGCCCAGCTTTACGAGGGCGAGCAGGACTGGGTCAGCGCTCGACTGCAAATGGAGAAGCTGCTTCACAGTCCCCAGGGACGGAAACCCAACTACCTTGCCCACCACGTCGGCAGCCTCCTCCGCCGCGGGGAGTTGGACGCGGCTCAGGAGTGGCTGGCCGAGCTGGAGAAGCTGGAGCCGGACAGCGCCCAGACGGTCCAGCTCAAGGTTCAGCTGCTCAAGGCCCAGGACAAGCGGCCCGCTGCCGTCGCGCTGGTCAAGCAGTATGCCGGCACCAAGGACGCCCGGCTCGAGGTCGTGGCGGCGTTGTTGGAGACCCTAGGCGAAAACGCCGAGGCCGAGGCCCTGTACCGCAAGTACGTCACGGCCAACGAGGCCCGGCAACCCGAAAGCGTCCTCGTCCTGATTGGTTTCCTGGGCCGGCAGGGCCGCCCCGAAGAGGCGCTGGCCCTGTGCGAACGTGCCTGGCAAACCTGTCCGCCCGAGAAAGTTGCCTTGGCCAGCCTTGCCATCCTTAACACGGTCCCGGGTGATCGGACCGCCCCTTACCAGCGCGTCGAGCAGGGGCTCCGCGCGGCAATCGCCAAGAACCCGAGCACCGAGCTGCTCCTCCAGCTGGCCAACCTCTACTACCTCCAGGAGCGTTACGAGGAGGCCGAGAGCCTTTTCCGCCAGATCATCGCTCGGGACAGCCGCAACGCCACGGCCGTAAACAACCTGGCCTGGCTGCTGGCCCTGTGGCGCGGCAAGGCAGCGGAAGCCCTCGATCTGCTCACCCAGACCCTTGAGCGCCTCGGGCCGCTGCCGGACCTCCTGACGACGCGGGGGATCATCTACCTGGAGTTGAAGCAAAGCGAGCCGGCCATCAAGGACCTGGCAGCAGCCCTGACACAAAGCTCAAGGCCCGCGGCCTACCTCCATCTGGCCCGGGCCCACCTGATGGCTCGGGACCGTACGGCCGCTCTCTTGAACTGGAAGAAGGCGATCAATGCGGGGCTTACTCCCAGCCGCCTCGACCCACTCGAGCGGCGGTTTTACGAGGCGCTGGTTCGTGAGTTGGGGGTGGACTGATCGCCGATGACGAGGTTCCCACGGTGCGGATGGACGACTCTTCCCCACAACAGCCGGCGCCCGGCTCCGATGCCGTCCCACCCGAGTTAGCCGACCGCTGTGCCGCTGTCGAGATGCTAGTACTCGATGTGGACGGGGTGCTGACCGATGGTGGCATCATTTACAGTGATGAGGGAGTGGAATTGAAGCGATTCCACGTCCGCGACGGATCGGGGTTGAAGCTCTGGCAGCAGATGGGGAAGCGATCGGCGGTCCTCACCGGCCGGACATCCCGCGTGGTGGACATCCGGGCCGCCGAGGTCGGCATTACTCGGGTGATTCAGGGAGCAGCCAACAAGCTGACGGCCTACCGGCAGTTGCTGGCCGAGAGCGGCGTGCGGCCTGAACAGGTCTGTTTCATCGGCGACGACATCCCGGACTTGCCGGTGCTGCGGCATTGCGGCCTAGCGGTCGCCGTGGCCGACGCCTGTGCCGAGGTCCTGGCCGAAGCCCACTACGTCACCCGCGCCCCCGGCGGCCGCGGGGCGGTGCGAGAGACCATCGAACTGATCCTGCGCTGCCAGGGACGCTGGCAGGCGATTGTGGAGCGCCTCCGCAGCGAACGGCTCTGACCGGGAATGGCATTGCCGCTTGCGGATGAGTGCCAGGCCGCCCGCCGCAGGGGCCGACTTTCCGAGGGATGCCGTGCGCATCAAACTCCTTGCCTTGCTCCTCCTGGTCGTGGCGGCGATGGGGGAGACCGTTGCCCGCGCCGCTGTGGTGATCGTCAGCAACCGGGCCGACAGCACGGTGCGCTTCACCATCCAGCCGCCGCAGGGCGAGGCGGAAGAGCATACGCTCCAGCCCGGCGACCTCATCCCCATCCCGGTCGCCGACGCGGTCGCCCTCCACATCCCGGCCCGGTCCGGCGTCCGCCGCTATCTGCTCGAGCCCAACGCGGTCTACTTCCTGGCCAAAGGTGCCGACGGCGTCACGCTGCATCAGATCCTGGCCGGCAACGAGCCGCCTCGGCCCGCGGCACCGCCCGGCAAACTGATCGTCCCGGTCAAGCTCCTGGTGGACGATGATGAGCCGACCACCCGGCGGGTCTGGGAAGACCGTCTCCGCAAGCGTCTCCAGGCGGCCTCCGCCATCCTCGAACGGCACTGCCTGGTCCGCTTCGAGGTGGAGGCCGTGGAGACGTGGAAATCGTCCAACGAGATCACCGAGTTCGTCCAGACGCTGGAGGAGTTCGAGCGCGTGGTGCAGCCGCGGCCGGCGTGGCTGGCGATCGGCTTTACCAGTCAGTATCCGACCCCGCAGGAACCCAGCCACCTGGGCGGCACCCGCCCGGCGCTGCACAGTCACATCCTCATCCGCGAGTGGTACCCGCGCAGCGAGCCGGAGCGCCTGGAGGTCCTGGTGCATGAGTTGGGACACTACCTGGGCGCCGCCCACAGCCCGGAGCCCGGCTCGGCCATGCGCCCCAAGCTGGGCGACGGTCAGGCGGCCTTCAAGCGCTTTCGCATCGGTTTCGATCCATTGAACAGCCTGGCCATGTCCCTGGTGGGCGAGGAGGTTCGGACCCGGGGGGTGCGGAGTCTGCGGGAATTGAGCCCGGCCACGCGCGAGCAGCTCGGCCGGGTCTACCGTGAGATCGCACGGGCGCTTCCCGACGACCCCACGGCAAGCGAGCTGCTGGCCTTGCTGGCCTCCGGGTCGGGCAAGGGTTCGGCCAAGTCTGCCGCGCCGGGTTCCTCTCCGTCGCTGGCCGAACCCGCGCGGCGGATTGTGCAGGCGGTGGTGCGCGCGGCTGAGCGGAACCATCGCCTGCCGCGGCGGCTGACCGGCGATGCCCTGACCGAGTTCTACATCCGCGAAGCGGCGGCCGCGGCCCGGCTCCTGCCGAAAGAGCAGGCGGTCGCTGCCTTCCTGGTGGGGATCGGTATTGCCGTGGACACTTCGGACATCCTGCGCAACAACCCGGTGACCCGCAGCCTGTGTACCGGCGTCGAATCGGACGAGGAACGCCGGCACCGCCTGGAAGTGCTCGGCGTGCCCACCATGCGCGGCCGCCATGATCTGGCGCAGCACTTTGTGGTTTCATGCGCCTTGACGGCCCTGATCGGATCGACGCTGGCGGAGGCGGCCGGGCTGCTGAAAGAACAGAAGGACATGGAGCCCGGCGGCAGCGGCTTCAGCTTCGCCGATCTGTGCGCCGACCTGGCCGGCGTGGCATTCGCCGACCATCTTCGCCGCGCGGGGGTGGTGCCGGAGGAGTTGGCGACCTCCTTCACCGTCGCCGCTTATCTGCCCGACCTGGCCGGGCTGCCCGAGGGGCTCTCGCGCGAGGCCTTCGCCCGGGCATACGGCTCCGTTTCTGATGAGCGATTCCGGGCGGAGCGGCAGCGGCTGCGGGACCGCATCCTGGCCCTGCCGGGCTACCGGAATGGGCCGAAGTGACCGGCCGAGCGAGGGGCGTCAGCCCCCCGGTAAAGCGAGCGAGGGGCGTCAGCCCTCCGGTAAGGCGAGCGGGGGCGTCAGCCCTCCCGGTTGCCTGGGGTGAGGGGACGACTCAAGCCAGGATCTCCTTGACCACGCGGGCCGGCTCGACGCCGGTCAGGCGGACATCGAGGCCCTGGAACTTGACCGTCAGCCGTTCGTGGTCGATGCCCAGCAGGTGTAACAGAGTTGCGTGGAAGTCGCGGACGTGGACCCCGTCGCGTGCCACGTTGTAGCCGAAGGGACAGGTCTCGCCATAGATGGTGCCCCCCTTGATGCCGCCGCCGGCCAGCCACATGCTGAAGCAGCGCGGGTGATGGTCACGGCCGTAGTTGTCGGCGGTGAGCCGGCCTTGCGAGTAGTTGGTACGGCCGAACTCGCCTCCCCAGATGACCAGCGTGTCCTCCAGCATCCCACGCTGCTTCAGGTCCTGGATCAGGGCGGCGCATGGCTGGTCGGTCTCGCGGCACTGGGTGCGGATGCCGGCCGGCAGGTTGGCATGCTGGTCCCAACCCTGGTGATACAACTGGATGAATTTCACTCCCCGCTCCGCCAGCCGCCGGGCCAGCAGGCAGTTGGCGGCGAAGGTTCCCGGCTTTCGCGCGTCGGGGCCGTACAACTCGAAGATGTAATCCGGCTCCGTGGAGATGTCGGTCACCTCGGGCACGCTGGTCTGCATGCGGAAGGCCATCTCGTACTGCGCGATGCGGGCGTTGATCTCGGCATCGCCGGTCGCCTCTGCCTCCAGCTCGTGCAGCTCGCGCAGCCGATCGAGGAGATTGCGGCGGCCCTCGGCGTCGATGCCCGCCGGATTGTTCAGATATAGCACCGGGTCGCGGCCGGCGCGGAACTGCACCCCCTGGTAGCGCGACGGCAGGAAGCCGGCACCCCACAACCGGGCGTAAAGCGGCTGGTCGGCCTTGCCCCGGGTGATCAGCACGACGAACGACGGCAGGTTCTGGTTATCGCTGCCCAGGCCGTAGCTGACCCAGGCGCCGATGCTGGGCCGGCCGGCGATCTGTTGGCCGGTCTGGAAAAAGGTGATGGCCGGATCGTGGTTGATCGCCTCGGTGTACATCGAACGGATGATGCAGAGGTCATCCACGACCCGGGCGGTGTGGGGCAGCAGGTCGCTGACCCACGCCCCACATTGGCCGTGCCGGCGGAAGGGGAAGATGGAGCCGGCCAACGGCAGGATCGCCTGGTGGGCCGACATGCCGGTCAGTCGCTGGCCCTGGCGCACCGAGTCGGGCAGCGGCTGGCCCTGCATCTGGTTGAGGAGCGGTTTGTAATCGAACGTCTCCAGTTGCGACGGCCCGCCGCTCTGGAACAGGTAAATGACGCGCTTCGCCCGCGGCGGGTGATGAGGCGCCGGGAGCACGCCTCCGGCCGCGGCCGCCTCGGAACCGAGCAGATCAGCCAAGGCGATGCTGCCCAGCCCCATACCGAAGCGCTGGAGGAACTGCCGCCGCGACAGGCCGAATGCGGGAAGCGGTCCGGTACACCTGGAGCCGTACATGGTACGTGTATCCTCTCGTAGCCGAATGCGGGTTGACGCCCCCGAACTAAGCACCGGGACATGGTTATTTGGATATTCTGGAGTGCGATGAGGCCTCACCGCTTGGGATTGTTTGGTTCCACACATCAAAAGCGGCGATTCCTTACCGCACTCCAAAAACACAAACCAACCCGGTCCACCGGCTTAGATGGAGTCATCTTCAGGATTGCCGGCAACCCCCTCGCCTGAAGAGGTATCCCCAGTCAACACTTCAGCGCCTTTTTTATCCATCCGGGTAACCTGCGAAAAGTAATAGCAACCCTTGTCGGCATTGAGAGCGTTGAGTCGCTCAACCTCTTTCTGGGCAACATAGGGGTCTGTCACAATCTTCTTGACCGTGACTTTTAATTCGATGGGCACATCCGGCCCTGCTGTAGTCTCGTAACGCACGATCGCATAAACGTGATCGTGGCGCGGGCTCGGCTTGAGGTGCTCTGATTTCATGACTTCCTCGCGGGTTGGTCAATCCCTGTCAGACTTTACCCCCCTCCGTCAGACAACCGAGCCATTCGCGGGTTTCTGGATCGTACACGTTGCCGGTGAGGTCAAAGAGCAAGTCATCGGCAGGTCCTCGTCCCTCGCGCTGCTTCAGCTCGTGGAGCCGGTTTCGGGCCACGTGCGGTTCGATGCCATGATACAGCTTCAATCGGCGGTAAACTTCGTCGTTCGCAGCGGTACGAGCACCAAGAGGTAATCCACGGGCGGGATTGCTTGACATCTCGGTTGATGCCCGTCACTGCTTCGCTGTTTCAGTCTACCCCATCGGGCTCAGTACCGTCAGCGTTTCGTCACACACTCATCGAAGTTCATCAGCGCCTGTACCACAACGGTCATCGCGGCGTGGTCGGCGGCATCCAGGGTGCGGTCGCGTGGCGCCTCGCCGGTGTCCAGGAATGCGGCCGCCTTGTCAGGCGCCATCTGGAAGCGCTGGCGCTGTTCGCGGTGCAGCCGCAGCAGGACCTCCAGCTCCCGCGACGACGGCTGCCGGCTGGTCAACAGTCGGAAGGCGGTGCGGACGCGGGCCGCCACATCGTCGCCGTGTTGGTGGATCAATTTTTCCGCCAGCACCCGGGCCGCCTCGACAAACTGCGGGTCGTTGAGCAGCACCAGCGCTTGCAGCGGCGTGGCGGTGCGCTCGCGCCGGGCCAGGCAGAATTCCCGCGTCGGCGCATCGAAGGTGGTCATGCTCGGCGGTGGGGCCGTTCGCCGCCAGAACGTGTACAGGCTACGGCGATACAGCCCCTCTCCCTTTGATTGCCGGTAGACCTTGCCGGTGCCCGACTCCTCCCACAGCCCGGCCGGCTGGTACGGCATCACGCTCGGCCCGCCCAGGCGGCGCACCAGCAGGCCGCTGACCGCCAGGGCGTTGTCGCGCAGCTGCTCCGCCGCCAGTCGGTGCCGCGGTCCGCGGGCCAGCAGCCGATTGTCGGGGTCGCTCGTGTACAATCGAGGATCGCGCGGCACCGACGACTGCCGATAAGTCGCGGACAGCACGATCAGCCGGCACAGCTCATGCACATTCCACCCGTGGTCCATGAAGTAGCGCGCCAGCCAGTCAAGCAACTCGGGATGCGACGGCGGCTGCCCCTGAGCGCCGAAATCCTCCGCGGTCGGCACCAACCCCCGGCCGAAGAAGATCTGCCAGAAGCGGTTGACCGTCACGCGGGCCGTCAGCGGGTTGCGGTCGTCGAGCAGCCAGCGCGCCAGGCCGAGCCGGTTGCGCGGATACTCGGCCGGGAATGGCAGGATGGCCGCGGGCGTGTCGGGCTGCACCGGCTCGCGCGGGGCGTCGTAAGCACCGCGGGCCAGCACGTAGGTCGGCCGACGGCCCGGCATCTCCTGCATCACCATTACCTGCCGCACCTGTCCGATCAGCTCGTTCTCCTCGTGGCGCAACTGCTGGAGCTCGCCGCGGACCTTCTGATACTCCTCGTCCCGACGCAGCAGGTAATGCTCAAAGACATCCGCCTCAGCTGCGGGTACGGGAAAGCCGCCGACGGCCGCCACTTCCAACGGCGTCAGGTCGCGGTCGAACACGCGGAATTCATCGACGGCCCCTTTCTGGAAGCCGACGTCGCGGAAGCGGGCACCAAGGGCGAGCTGGACACCGTCCACGTCATAATCGCCCCACTCCTTGCGGTGGATGATGTCGCGGGTCAGCCGATCGCGCACCACGTCGTACTCAACCGCGGTGCCGTTGACGTACACACGCACGCCGGCGGCTCGGCTGCTGCCATCATAGGTCACCGCCAGATGGGTCCACTCCCCCAGGGGGATCGACCGCTTCGCCTTGACCTGAAGGGCGTTGCCGGGCCAGAAATGGACCAGCGAGAAGGTAGGCCGGCCGTTGTCCAGGACCAGCGCATAGCCCCGGAAGGCCGAGTCCTCGGCGGCCCGGGAGCGGTGCACCACCACCATCCGCGGCCGATGCTGCGTCGGCTTCACCCACAACGCCAGGGTGAACGGCGTCGTCCGCCCGAAGGCGCCGGCCCCCTTGCAAACATAGGCGTCGTCGCCGCCGAACTCAATCGCCTGGCCAACCTTCCCCGGCACCGGCCGGTAATCGCCATGCGCCTTGACACCCTCGAAGGAGTACGCGGCGGCCGGCGGCGGCACGGCAACGGCAACCGTTTCGGGGCGGAAGCGAGCGCGGGCCGCTTCGCGAATGCGGCGCAGCTCGGCCTCCTTCGCCTGGATGCGGGCCACCAGGTCGCGGTGCCGGACCTCCTGGTCTCCCTCGTACAGCAGCAGCGCGGGAGTGGGGGCCGTCTCGGTGAAGTGGGAGTACAGCCCGTGCTCGTCGATGTTGTTGAAGAAGGCGCTGAGTTGGTAATACTCCCGCATGGTGATCGGGTCGTACTTGTGATCGTGGCAGCGGGCGCACTCCAGCGTCAGGCCGAGGAATGCCATTCCGTTGGTGCGCAGGCGGTCGGCGACATACTCGACGCGGAATTCCTCCTCGATGCTTCCCCCCTCGTTGGTCTGCCGGTGCAGACGGTTGAACGCTGTCGCCAGCCGCTGCTCGCGCGTCGGGTTTTCCAGCAGATCGCCCGCCGTCTGCCAAAGGATGAACTGGTCATAGGGAAGGTTGGCATTGAAGGCGCGGATCACCCAGTCGCGCCAGGGCCAGACGTGGGTGTCGCGGTCGGCCTGGTAGCCGAAGGTGTCGGCATAGCGGGCGACATCGAGCCAGTCGTTGGCCATCCGCTCCCCATAAGCGGGGGACGCCAGCAAGCGATTGACCACCTTGTGATAGGCATCCTCGGATTGGTCGGCGAGGAAGGCGTCGATCTCCTCGATTGTCGGCGGCAGGCCGGTCAGGTCGAAGGTCACGCGGCGGAGCCAGGTCTCACGACTGGCCTCGACGGCCGGTTCGATCTTCTCGCGCTGCAATCGGTCGAGGATGAAGGCATCGATCGGGTTGCGGCCCCAGCCGTGTGGATCGGGCGGTCGGGGCACTGCGACGGTCTTCGGCACGGGGATGAAGGACCAGTGCGGCTGATACGGCGCCCCGGCAGCGACCCACGCACGGAGCAGCTCCTTCTGCTGAGGTGAAAGGGTTTTCTTGGTCTTGGGCGGCGGCATGATCTGGCTGGGCTCGGTCTCGAAAATGCGGCGGACCAATTCGCTGGCGTCCGGGTCGCCGGGGACGATGGCCCCAGCCTTGAGAGCGGCCTCGCGCTGGTCGAGCCGCAGGCCGGCCTTGCGGGAGGCGCTGTCGGGGCCGTGACAGCCGAAGCAGTTCTCCGTCAGGATCGGCCGAATGTCCCGGTTGAACTCGATCGGCCCGGCAGCCGTTCCGGGGCGCGCAAAGGCGGCAGCGATCCCCAGGGTCAGCGGAAGCAGGGCAGCGCGAGAAAGCATGCAGCACCTCGGACACGCGACGAATTCATCCACTGCGGCGGGAGGCGATCCAGCGAGTTCTGGGGTGGGCCCTTTTTTTAAGAATACCAAAACCACCCGGTAGAGGACAGCGAAACGCTCTCTTGGGCACGCTCCTTGGCCGGATGTCACGGGTTTTACCCGCCTGGCTTGCCCTTGCCAAGGGACCATCCGGCACAACCGGCAACTCCGGACTGTCTCCGGCGCGGAGCTCCCTCCCCTTTGCGTTGTCCACCTTCTGGCCGAGAGTCATAATCGATTGGACATTTCTTCAAACGTTCTCGCTCTCGGTAGAGGATCCCATCCCGTGAGAAAGACCTTTATCTCCGCGGGTGTGGCAATGCTCCTTCTGACCTTTGTCCAGGGCCGGGCCGCTCCGCCGCCTGCCAAGCCGGGCCCCGAGTTGCTCAAGGACCTGCACTCCGGGGACGCCGCAGCCCGCGCCCAGGCGTTGAAAACCCTGCTGATCCTGCGGGATGCCGACGACGGCACCCGGTTGCAAACCCTTCTCGCGCTGGCGCGGTTCGGCAGCGAGGAGACCCGGCGGGCCACTCTGCCGGGCCTGGTCAAGGCGCTGCGGGGCGTCTGGGGCCTGGTCCCTCACCCGAACACCTCGCCCCGCGCCCTGATCAGTATGATGCGGCTGGCTGAATGGGAGAAGCAGCATGCCATCAGTGTAATCTTGCAGGGGGGCGTGTTCGTCAATCGCAACAATCCAGCCGACCTGGCCACGCTCCGCGCCCTCGGCTACACCGGACGCGAGGGAGACGGCACCTTCAGCCACGCGGCTTACATGCCGTTTTATGTAGATGCCTACCTGCGCGATGCCGGCTCCGCCTGGGCCGCAGACCGACTCGGTGTGCTTCCCCTCGGCGGCCTGCCGGTGTTCGCGGTGCCCCAGGTGATCTTCCCTCCCGCGGGGAATGTGCCCCCGGTTCGCGACCCAACCTCCTTCGCCCGGGTCATGACACTCGACCTGCTGGTCCGCGAGCTTGCCCTTGCCGACGAACCGGTCTTGAAGGAAAAGTTGAAGGACGTGCGCCCGGAGGTGCGGCTGGCAGCGGTGCTGGTGGTGGCGATCCGGCGGTTGCCGCTGGGCGAGGAGTTGATCGACCTGGTAGAGAGGGACCATACGGAGATCAGCCAGGCCGCCCGCTGGGCCCTGATCGGGCTGGGCACAGAGCTGGAGCTGCGCCGAGCAGCGGTGCAGGGGCTGAAGCGGCCGGCCGCCCTGACCGACTTCGGCCCGGTCCCGAACGCGGCCCCGGCGGCGAAGGCCGAGGCGGTGCGGGCATGGCGGGACTGGTGGGCCCGGCATCAGGCCGAGTTTCCCCGCAACGATCCCGATGCCGAAGGTCCCGGCCGTTAGCGGCGCAGAGTGGGTGACGCTATTGCTCGGGTGCAGGGACTGGTTCGGGCAGCAATTGAACTCCCGGAAACCGAAGTGGTAGTCCTGACCGGCGGCGACTGGTTCGGCGTCTCTGCCAACCAAGCCTTCCGCTCCGCACGGTGACGGTACAGAAGCGCGATCAGTTCCTCAGGTCGGTCATGTATGAGTCCTCCAGCCAGTCCGGTCGCACTTTCACCAGATGGACACCCCTTCTCAGCCGCGGCGGCGCCGCTGCAACGCCGCGCGGCAGTACGCCAACAGACCAAGGTCAGTCAATTCTTCTTCCAGCCGCTCCGGCGATGGGTCTTCCAGAGAGTAGCACACTTCTTCGAGGAGGAGGTCGGTGAACTTCTCGCGGGCGCGCTGCAGCGCCTTGCGGAAGGCCTCAGCGGTGTACCCCTTGCCGAGCCGCCGGCCGAGCCGGGCCGCCATCTCCTCGGCCGGCAACTGGGGGTGGTCGGTCCGGAGGCGCAGCACCGTGTACGATGGCCGGCCGGTGCGGCGCTCGAACTCCTCCAGGGCCAGCCAGGTGCGGTCCAGTAATTCTTCACGCCACCGCTCGGTGAACTCCCGGTCGGCATCGGTCGAGCGGTCCGCCGACACGGCCGGCTCGCCCGCTGGGTGGATCGGCCGGTGGGCCCGCTGCCGGCGCTTCTGGTAGTCGATGATCAGGTTAATCAGAGCCCGGCGGACGTAATCACGGAAGCGGCCCCGGCCGGGGTCGGCATTCTTGAAATGGCCCCGCAGGAAGCGGACGGCGAATTCCTGGAACACCTCGTCGGCGGCGTCCGGGTCGCGGAGGGCGCCGAGGAGATAGCGGCGGACCGGCACAGAGTAGCGCTCCAGCAGCAACCGCTGGGCCGTGGATGCCCCCTCGCCCGGCTGGCCGTGCGCCTGGGCGATGAACGTCCACAGGGAGCTAATGCGACTGAGGTGCTGGTCCCGGTCATCCATCGGTATCGACTCCCGGCGAACACGAGCGCCGCGCCGGCCGAGCGGTGCCCGTGAGGGTCATCCGGGATCGATTCTACCGGCGGCTCGCGGGGAGGGAAGACACCGTCCATAGCAAAGAGCATGATTGGTTACGGACTATGGACTTGTAGACTCTTCCACATCGTTATACCTGTTATGGCAGGGTTTCCAGACCACGTCACAACAGGTACGCCGATCGAGGCTCCGATCAGCGGTCGAGGCCTACCCCTCGGCCGCGTTGAGAGGTACCCTGATCGTGGGGGCCTTGGGCTGTCTGGCTGGGGAGGCCAGAGACATGGAACAGGTACGCATCGGCAATGGTTGCGGCTTCTGGGGCGACAACCTCGACGCGCCGCTGATCCTGGCCGAGCGCGGCCGGCTCGACTACCTGACGCTCGAGTATCTGGCCGAGCTGACCATGTCGATCCTCGCCCTGCAAAGGCAGCGCGATCCGCAGGCCGGCTTCGCCACCGACTTCCTTGACGTGCTCGAACGCCTCTGCCCGATCCTACGGGCTCAGCCTAACCTCAAGGTGATCACCAACGCCGGCGGCATGAACCCTGCCGGCTGCGCCGCCAAAGCCCGCGCCCTCCTGGACCGTGCCGGGTTGTCCGACCGGCGCATCGCCACGGTCAGCGGCGATGATCTCTTGCCGTGTATCGATCAACTGCTCGCCGAGGGACATCCTCTGGCCAACCTGGACACAGGTCAGCCGCTGGCCGATGTCCGGGCTCGTCTGGTCAGCGCCAACGTCTACCTCGGCGCCGGCCCCATCGTCGCGGCGCTGCGGCAGGGCGCTGCGGTAGTCATCACCGGTCGGGTTGCCGATGCTTCGCTCACCTTGGCCCCGGCGATGTATGAGTTCGGCTGGGCCGAGGATGACTGGGACCGCCTGGCCGCGGGGACGATCGCCGGCCATATCATCGAGTGCGGCGCCCAGGCCACCGGCGGCCTCTGGTGCAACTGGCAAGAAGCGCCCGACCTGGGTGACGTCGGCTATCCGATCGCCGCGATCGACCGGGACGGCACCTTCCGCATTACCAAGCCGCCCGGCACCGGCGGCGCGGTCAACTGTGAGACAGTGGCCGAGCAACTGCTGTACGAGGTCGGCGACCCGTCGGCCTACCTGACCCCCGATGTGAGTGCTGACTTCACCAGCGTGCGGCTGTCGCAGGAAGGGCCCGAGACGGTGCGGGTCGAAGGGGCGCGCGGCCGGCCGGCCCCGGATCGCTACAAGGTGTCAATCGCCTACCGCGACGGCTTCACTGCCAGCGGGACGCTGGTGATCTTCGGTCCCGATGCCCCGGCCAAGGCGCGGCGCTGCGGCGAGATGATTTTGCAGCGGCTGCGGCGGGCAGGCATCGAGTTGGAGCAAAGCAACCTTGAGTGCCTGGGGGCCGGCGACTGCGTGCCGGGCGTCATCCCGGCGGCCGTGGCGCCGCCCGAGGTGGTGCTGCGGATCAGCGTTCGCGATTCCCGGCGCGGCGCCGTTGAGCGCTTTGCCCGCGAACTTGCCCCGCTGGTAACGTCGGGGCCGCCCGGCGTGACCGGCTACACCACGGGCCGGCCGTCGGTACGCGAGGTGTTCGCCTACTGGCCGGCGCTGATCGACCGCACCATTGTGACGCCCCGGGTGGAAGTGTGCTGAGGGGATGCTGCTTGCGGATTGGCACTAAGCCGCAGACGGCGATACAGGGGATTGCTTTGATGACCGCAGGGGAAACGATCCGCCTGAGCGACATCGCCCACGGGCGCAGCGGCGACAAGGGAAATCACGCTAACATTGGCGTGCTGGCCTACACGCCGGCCGGCTACGACTGGCTTCGCCGGCACTTGACCGCTGAGGTCGTTGCCCGGTACTTTGCCCCTCTCCGGCCGTCGCGAGTGGACCGCTACGAGGCGCCCAATCTCCTGGCGTTAAACTTCATCCTGTATGATGTGCTGGCCGGCGGGGCGAGCCGGTCGCTCCGGGCCGACTCCCAGGGCAAGACTTATGCCCTCGCCCTGCTGCAAATGACGATCGACCGCCCCGAGAACTACGCTGCCATGCTGCGCCCCGGGGGAAACCGCCATGAGTGATATACTAGTGCGATACGAGAGCCGGCCGCCTGCCGTGATCTTGACAATGAACCGGCCTGACCGCCGCAACGCCCTGAGTCGGGGGCTGATCGCGGCGTTGAGCGACGCCTTCCAGCGGGCCCGCGACGATACCGCCGCCCGCGGTGTCATCCTGACCGGCGCCGGCCCTGCTTTCTGCGCCGGCATGGACCTGGCCGAATTGGAGGAGACGCTGCACCAGCGGGAGGAGAGCGCCGTCTGGGATGATGCGCTGCGGCTGGCGACGCTCTATGACTTGATCTACACCCTGCCCAAGCCGACCATCGCCGCGGTCAACGGGCCGGCGGTGGCCGGCGGCGCGGGCCTGGTCACCGTCTGCGACCTGGCCGTGGCCGTGCCGGAGGCCCGCCTTGGCTACCCCGAGGTGCGGCGCGGGCTGGTAGCAGCGATGGTCATGCCGCATCTGCTGCGCCATGTCGGCGAACGCACCGCCCGCTGGCTGCTGCTGACCGGGGAATTGATCGACGCAGCGGAGGCAGTTCGGGTTGGGATGATCAATGCGGTGGCGCCGGCGGCCGAGCTGCTGGAGCGGGCGTGGGCGTGGGCGCGGGCGCTAGCAGAAGGGGGGCCGAATGCCCTGGCGCGGACGAAGGAGCTGCTGCACCGCTTCTCGCGGCAGGCGATGTCGGTGGCAGAGGCGGCCCAGGCCAGCGCCGCCCCGCGCCTGACCGAGGAGTGCCGCCAGGGACTGGAGGCCTTCTTCGCCCGGCGCCCCGTCCCGTGGGCGCCGCCGTGACAACCGGCGATGCGCCCCGACAGTCGCGAAGCTGAAACGCGGTGGCGCTGAGGAGTTGATGATTGGGTTTGGAGGTAAGCCGGCAGGCCACCTGGAGCAGGTCGTTGTCGCAGGTCCGCTCGCAGAGCCCGGAACTTCAATGACGGGGCTGGTTTTATCCCGTCGCGGACGCTCTGGGCTCTGTAATACAACCGCGTCCCGGTGCTTGGAGGCATTGTGAAGGGAGCAAAAACTCCCCGACTTGCAAGACGCTCTCTCGCACCCCCCGAGCCAGGCAGCTGTCTGGCGGGTGAATCGGGCAGCGGTTATGATACCGAAGGGGTGGGATGCTCCGCCCAGGTGGTGAAACCGGTAGACACACGGCACTTAAAATGCCGTTCCCCGTAAGGGGAGTGCGGGTTCGAGTCCCGCCCTGGGCACTAATCCAGACAAGGACTCACGGCAAATCCCGGCTGCCGGCCGACGGTCGGCAAACTGCCCAGTGTTACGTCAACGGTTACGTGAGCTTGCGGATGGTATCGTCCAGCTGGTCATCCATGTCCGTGTAAAACGGAAGCGTCGTCCGGATGGCAAATGACGCATCAGCCGCTGGAGCACCAGCGCGGGGACGACCGCCGCCTGCCGGTGTGCCATGCCGTCGGCAGGAACAGTCGCCCGTCATCATCAGGGTGACCGTCAGCCGTCGCTCCAACTCCTCGCGGGTGATGCCGGCGCCCCCAACACGGCAGACAACGGCCCGGCAACACCAGGCGAATATCCACTTCCATCTGCCCCACTCTCCCTTCGTGAAAAATACCCATACCAAGGTCGCTCAAGTGGAACAGACTGCGGCACGGAGGGTGGCAGTAGTTCGATACGGGCTCACATCGGCTGACAACAACTCGGTTGCCGACAGCGGGAGCAGTCCGGCACGTACCCGCATCGCGCCAGGGCGATCCGCGTGCCAATGGCGAGAGCTGAATCGGCTTGATGCGAGTTGAGACCGCCTGGACCTAGTACCAGGTTGTTTACAAAGGCCAAGCTCAGTGTCTACACTAGCCCTAGCGCGCAAACCACATCAACCAGATCGCTTAGGAGAACGACTTCTGTGGACCTGCAAGAAATCGACGTGTTCATTGACAAGAACGGCCAGGTGCGGGTCGAAGTTCGCGGCGTCAAAGGTATGTCCTGTCTGGACGTGACCAGGGGCCTGGAAGCGGCCCTGGGTGGACAGGTCATTGATCGGCAATGGACCGCCGAAGCCTACCAGACCGAGCAGGCCACCGTCTCCGAACAGCAACAGCAGCGGAGCGGATAGGTTTCATTCCGCGTTGTACTCCCTCCAGGGGACAAGAAGCATGACCGAGCACGCCCTTCGTGTTCATGCTTTTGTGCCTTTTAGTCGGGCCAACGGGCCGGGACTGCGCGCCGTGCTCTGGGTCCAGGGCTGCTCGCTGGGCTGCCCAGGCTGCTACAACCCGCAGACGCATCCGCTGAGCGGGGGGCAGCTGATCCCGGTGGCGGAGCTTTTTCGGCGAATCGCGGACCTGGCCAATCAAATCGAAGGGGTCACGATCAGCGGCGGTGAGCCGCTCCAGCAGCGTGCGGCGCTGCTCGACCTGCTTCGCCGTTTGCGGCGCCAGACCAGGCTTTCCATCATCGTCTTTACCGGCTTCACCTGGGAGGAAGTGCAGCGCATGCCCGAGGCGGCGGAACTGTTGGCCTGCGTGGATGTGCTCATCGCCGGCCGCTATGACCAGACGCAGCGGCTCGCCCGGGACCTGCGTGGCTCGGCCAACAAGACGGTTCATTTGCTGACCGGTTGCTACCGACCGGAGGACCTGACAAGCGTGCCCACCGCCGAGGTGATCATCACACCCCGGGGTGAGTTGCAACTGACCGGGATTGATCCGCTACTGCCGTGACGCTGCGTTGGATGAAGCGTTGCGGCAGCGGATCCGGACGCAAGGGCGAGCAGCCGGGGCGCCGGAGTGGGTGGAAGCGTTTACGGGCAGGCAGGAGGGGCCCAGCGGAAGAGGGGACGGTCCAGGTCTGGGTCCCGTTGGCGGATTTCCCCATGGAGGAAGCGAAGCTGCCGGACCTGAAATCCGTCCAGGAAGCATTGCAAGAGGGTACGGTCTCCGGGTCCGGCGCACCACGCCCTGGAGTTCATCACCGAGCTTTACCACTGGGAGATGCATTGCGACATCGAAATCGAGGACGCCTCTGGCGACCGCACCGCCCCCGGCGAATTCGACATTGACATCGAAGAGTGCGAATCCGAAGGAGACAACGCATGAGCTTCGAAGAAGAGCTAGACATTTACCTGCGTGCTCGGTTCACGCTGGTAGTGCTGGTAACAGTGGAAGAAGAGCGCGCCTTGCAGACGGTCAAGGCAGTGTGCGAGCGAAGCAATCGGCCATGTTGGACCTGGGATTGGGCGGATAACTTTCAGGTGCTTTCGGGCAGTGGCGCAACGCCGCCCGCGGCTCGCGACCCAGTTACAGCCCTGGAACAGGTAGATAAGTTGGAAGGCAATACGGTGATTGTGTTCAAGGATTTTCACGAGTGTTGGAGCAATCCGCAGTTCAAGCGGAAGCTGAGGAACGTGGCTCAGCGACTCAAATACACCCGCAAATCGCTACTGGTCACCACGCCCTCGACGAAGTTGCCGGAGGAACTGAAGGACGAAGCCGTCGTGGTGGAATTTCCGCCGCCTACAGACGCCGAGTTGAAACAGGTGTTGGACCGGCTGACGCAGACGCCGGGGGTCAAAGTCAAGCTGACCAAGCTGGGTCAAGAGAAGCTGGTGCAGGCGGCCTTGGGGCTGACTGCGGCCCAGGCGCAGCGGGTCTTCGCCAAGGCCATTGTCACCGACGGCGTGTTGGATGACCGGGACATTGACCTGGTGACTCAGGAGAAAAAGCAAATCATCCGTGAAAGCGAGGCGTTGGAGTTTTATGCAGTGACCGAGACGTTGGCCGACGTAGGCGGGCTGGGGGTGTTGAAGGAGTGGCTGAAGTTGCGGGAACGCGCGTTCACCCAGGAGGCCCGGGACTATGGCTTGCCCGCGCCCAAGGGAATCGCCCTGATTGGCATTCCCGGCACTGGCAAGAGCCTAACGGCGAAGATGATAGGCGGGTTGTGGCGGTTGCCGTTGTTGCGGCTGGATGTCGGGGCGTTATTTGGCAGTCTGGTAGGAGAATCGGAGGAGCGAACGCGGCGGGCGCTGCGACTGGCCGAGACAGTGGCTCCATGCATCGTCTGGATTGACGAGATGGAAAAAGCTCTGGCGGCCGGCGGTTTGGACGGCGGCGTCAGCCAGCGGGTTTTCGGGACCATTTTGACCTGGATGCAGGAAAAGACGGCACCGTGCTTTGTGGTGGCCACGGCCAATGACATCTCCCGCCTGCCGCCCGAATTGCTGCGCAAGGGCCGATTCGATGAGATTTTCTTCCTCGATTTACCCACCTTTGCCGAGCGGAAGGAGATCTTCAGCGTCCACTTGATCAAGCGCCGCCGGGAAGCACGAGCCTTCGACCTGGAACGGCTGGCTCGGGAGTCAGCAGGTTACGTGGGAGCCGAGATTGAGCAGGCCATCATTGACGCCATGTATGTAGGCTTCAATGAAGGCCGGGAATTTACCACCGAGGATATTTCCGGCTGCCTGAGACGCCAGGTGCCGCTGTCCCGAACGGCTCGCGAGACCATCGAGATGCTGCGGAACTGGCTGCGCGAAGGGCGGGCCCAGTCCGCGTCTTTCCGAGAAATCCAGGAGGCCGAACAGCAGTTCGTGCCCCTGCAACTGGAGCTGCCCCGCTGAGAATGCCGGGCCCAATCAAGGGAAAGTGCAACCAGGAGAAGAACCATGTCTCACTTTAGCATGCTGAGAACGACTTTAGTGGAGAAGGAGTTTCTGCTGCGGGCCTTGGAGGACCTGGGCTTCAGGCCAGAGGTGGGGACGGTACAGGTGCGCGGGTTCGGCGGGAATCGCACCTTGGCCGAAATTCGCGTACCGACGAAGAACCCCGGCTACGACATCGGCTTTCGCAAGGCCGGCGAGGCTTACGAGATGGTGGCCGACTGGTGGGGCATTCGCGATCTATCGCCGCAAGAGCTGCTCGAGCGCTTGGCGCAGCGCTACGCCTACCACGCCACGCGGGCCAAATTGGAGGAACAGGGTTTCACGCTGGTCAGTGAAGAGACCAACAAGGACGGGCAGATTCATCTGGTGCTGCGCCGCTTGGCCTGACAGGGGAACGATCGATGGACGCACGGCGTCTGGAACGCTGTCGCCGTTGGCTGCGCAGCCGGCTGCCGCTGGTGGGTCACTGGCTGCGCTGGTGGGCTGCCCGTGCGCTGATCGAGGATGGCTCACCAGATGCAGCTGCTATCCTTGCCGAGGTGCTGACCAAAGGCTTGCTCGGCAGCGTTGACCCTGTGACCACCGTAGCCGGTGGGCCTGTACCTTCAAAGGCGTTGCTCTTTGACCTGACCAGTCTGCGAGGTCTGCTCCGTACCATTTACCAGCCGCCCACCGATGCATCACTGCGGCAGCAGATCCTGGCCGCCGTGAGCCATTGGTCTGCCCCTTCGCAGGCATTGTTCTACGCGCTGGCTGGCCTGTGGGACCAATACCAGACCCTAGATCCCAATCACAAGCTGCTCTGCAGCGTTTACCAGGCAGCAAAGAAATCTTTGCGGCAGCAGCTTCTGACCGCTGCGGCTGGTTGGCCTGCCCCTTCGCGGACGTGGTTCTATGCCCTCACGGGCCAGTGGGATCTGCTCTGCACCTTCTACCAATCGGCGGACGCGTCGCTGCGGCAGCAGATCCTGACCGCTGCGGCTGGTTGGCCTGCTGCGTCGCGGGCATGGTTCTATGCCCTGACCGGTCAGTGGGATCTGCTCTGCACCTTCTACCAATCGGCGGACGCGTCACTGCGGCAGCAGATGCTGGTCACCGTAGCCGGTTGGCCTGTTGCGTCGCGGGCATGGTTCTATGCCCTGACCGGTCAGTGGGATCTGCTCTGCACCTTCTACCAATCGGCGGACGCGTCGCTGCGGCAGCAGATCCTGACCGCTGTGGGTCACTTGTCTGCGTCATCGCGGGCGTTGTTCTATGCGTTGAGTGGT
>DATLYH010000173.1:0-4527 GCA_035575035.1 Gemmataceae bacterium | reverse complement strand
CGTGGGGCGATCGAAGTGTGGTTCAAGGAGTTGAGGGGGACGTTCGGGTTGGGCCACTACCAGATGCAGAAGCGGCAAGGGATTGCGCGGCACCTGCATCGGTGTGGCCGGGCCCATCTGGCGCTGCCCCACCACGCCCTTAGGGCCGTTCGGTGCACAAGCCCAGCAAGCGAGCCAGGGCGTTCCGCTGCCGCGATTCCACGAACGGCTCGACGCCCTGCGACGCGAGATTCGCGAGGACCCTATCGAACGGTTGGTTCGGAGGATTCGGCAGGACAAAATCCGCCGTCGTGTTCGCCAGTACCTACGTGCGGCTTAAAATGTGCTCAATTTGAGTAAGATTTGATCGAGTTTTTCCGGGCCTGGCAAGAGCCTCCTCCTGGAGTTCCCCTTGGGTCGGAGGCTTGACAGTGGGAAACCAAAAGCCTCCTCGCGAAGGGAGTTGCAACACCCCTTGCAAAAGGAGGCCCCTCGATGGCTTCGGAGTAGCTTGCCTCAGCGCGTCCAACGGGAACTCTACGCCTTCGCCCGCCGCCACCGGTTCGCGCCGCTGGGGGCGTGCAGCGTCGTTTTCGTGGCCCGGCGGGTGGGGGACCGGCATGTCCTTTTGGCCGACGGCCGCCCGCTGTCGGCGATGGCGCGGGCGGAGCCGTGGCGGCCCCGGTCGGCGCCTTGCGTGCCTTGTATGTCTGCGGCCCCAAGCTGTGAGGCGGATTGGGGGATCAACCCCAACGCCTTGCCGCCTGAAAACTCACCCAAGTAAAAGACGCACACCCAGCATCGGGCCGAAGGCCGTCCGGTTCATCGGCGGCCGGCGGTTGCATGGCTCGCTCAGCCCCTGGTCCGTGAAGTCCGGTGGCACCGGGTATGCGGGAAATGCCGGGATGCGGCGCGGGGCCGAAGGAGCGGGCAAGAAAGTTCCGGCCAAAAAATCCACGAATCGGCCTCCCTGGAGGGTCTCTGTACTATACTAACCTTGTGCACCGGCCTGGCGCTTCTCAGAGCGGAGGCCCTACCCCCAGGAGGCTGCGACCATGCAGAACAACGTGGACCAATCCTTCCCCGAGGCCCGGCGTAAGGAAATCTTCCTGGCCCTGGTGGAAGCCCAGGATCAGCGGATGAGCGTCTCTCAGTCACGCGAATTCATCTCTCAGCGCTACGGCATCAGCGAGCGCCAGATCCGCGAGATCGAGGAAGAAGGGCTCGAACAGCAGTGGCCTCCGCTGTGAGGCGGCCCGGCCGCGGCCTGACCGTTGCCTTTTCCCTTTCCCAGGTCTGTTTCACCTTGCCGGCCCTCCGACAAGATCCGGCCTCGGCGGCAGCCTGCGCCCGTCTGGCGCCATCCTACTCCCCGGACCACGGCAACTCTATCCTGACAGAAACGGCCGCCGCGAACCTGTCGGCTGGCCGGACTGTCTGGGAAGACGTGTGCGCCCCGGCAAAGGAGATCCCGGATGGCAAAGTGGTCTCTGCGGCAGCACTGGCAAGCGGAGGGAGGAGGCAGCGAGCTGCTGCGGTTGGCCTTCCCACTCATCCTGAGCACCAGCGTCTGGACGCTGCAAGTCACCATTGACCGGGTCTTGCTCAGCTGGCTGAGCAGCGACGCGGTTAGCGCCGCCATGGTGGCCAGTTTGATTTTCTGGACGCCGCTGTCGCTGCTGTACAACACCGCTGGCTACGCCGCTACTTTCGTGGCCCAGTATGTCGGGGCGGGGCGGCCGCACCGTGTCGGCCCGGCCGTCTGGCAGGCGATCCATTTCAGCATGCTGGCGGGGCTGGCCTTCCTGGCCCTGATCCCGCTCGGTGGCCCCTTGTTGGAGCTGGGCAACCAGCCGTCGGCCGTCCGGGGGTTAGCCGACGTCTATTTCCGCTGCCTTTGTTTCTCGGCGCTGCCGACGATGGTGACCGCAGCGGTCAGCGGCTTCTTCGCCGGTCGCGGCGACTCCTGGACGGTCCTGCTCCTCAGCGCGGCCGGGATGGTGGTCAACGCCGTGCTTGACTACGCCTGGATCTTCGGCCGCTGGGGTTTCCCCGAGTGGGGAATCGCCGGCGCGGGCTGGGCGACCGTCACCGGGATGAGCGTCTCGGCGCTCCTGGGACTGGGACTGATGTTGCGGGCCAGCCACCGGGCCGAGTTCCGGACGCTCGCCGGCTGGCGCCCCGAGAGGGAGCTATTCCGGCGACTGATGCGCTACGGGCTGCCTAGCGGCTTGCAGTGGATGATCGACGGGCTGGCGTTCACGGCCTTCATGCTGTTGGTCGGCTGGCTGGGGGCCGCGGAACTGGCGGCCACCAGCATTGCCTTCACCATCAACATGGTCGCCTTCCTGCCGATGTTGGGCATGGGGCAAGCGGTCTGCGTGTTGGTGGGACAGCGTCTCGGTGAGGACCGCCCCGACCTGGCGGAACGGACGACCTGGAGCGGTATGGGGCTGGCCTGGCTGTACATGACCGCCGTTGCCCTGCTTTACCTGGCTGCGCCGGGGGCCTTTCTGTTCTTCTTCCAGAACGACCGGGAGCCCGACCAGTGGCCGCGGGTGGCCGAGTTGGTGCCGGTACTGCTTCGCTTCGTGGCGGTTTATTCGCTGCTGGACAGCATCAATCTGGTTTTGTCGTTCGCCCTGCGCGGGGCGGGCGACACGCGCTTCGTCACCCTGGTGGCACTGACCCTTTCCTGGCCGATCATGGTGCTGCCCACTGTCGCCGCCTGGTATTTCGGCTGGGGGTTGTATGCGGCCTGGACGTTCGCCAGCGCCTACATCATGATGCAGGCGCTTGTCTTCCTGGTGCGCTTCCGCCAGGGAAAGTGGAAGTCGATGCGCGTTATCGAGGCCGTCCCTGTCGCCGACGCGCCGGGCGAGCAGCCGTTGTCAACCGGCCGGTTCCCACCGGCCGCTCGCCAAACGGGCACCTCCAGCGGGCATGTGCCGGCGCCGGGCCTCATGGACGGAACCGGTTGACGGTCAGGCGCGGCAGGCCCTGGACGCGCTCTAGGGCGGCGCTGACGGCCCGCTTGCCCGGCCGACCCTGTGCCTCCAACCGGGCGCCCTGCTCGAAATCCCCGAACGCCTCGTCGCGCTTGTTCAGCCCCAGCCGGGCCAGGCCCAGGTAGTAATGATAACGGGCATCCTGGCTGTCGTTCTCGATGGCAGCCAGGAACTCCTTCTCGGCCGTCGCATAGTCACGGGCGCGATAGGCCCGCAACCCGGCTGCGTAGTGCTCCTCAGCCATCAGCGGGTTGGCCCCGGTTGACGTCTCCAGCTGCTTCGGGGCAGGGCGGTTCTGCACCAACTCGGCCAGGGCATCCGCGGAGAGCTGCTTGGCCTCCTTCAATTTGCGGGCCAGATCATTCAGGACGGCCTCGGCGGCCTTGCGGGCGGCTGCCAACTCGTCCACCCCCTTAGCCGGGTCGTCCGGCTTGACGCCGGCCGCCTCCAGTCGGGCGGCCACCGCCTTTAGGCGGTCCTCTGCCGCCTGCCGCTGATCTTCCGCCGCCTTTACCTTGTCGGCCAGGTCCTTGACCGTTTTCTGCGCGGCCTCCGCGGACTTGCGGGCGTCGGCGGCCGCCTTCTCGGCATCCTTCACTTTTGCTTGCAACGCCTCGACCTCTTTGACTTTCGCCTGTAGCGCCTCGGCGTTCTTCGCTACGGCCTCCTTCGCCTTGCGGAGTTCGTCCGCAGCTGCCTTCAGAGTCGCGGCTTCCTTGCGGGAGGGCAGGTCCTGGAGTGCCTTGACAGCGTCCGGGCGCTGGGGATCGAGATAGCCTTTCTCCTGGAGCTGCTGTCGCACCAGCCAGTAAGCCTTTAGCTCGTCACAAGCCTTGAGGAAGATCGCCTCATCCGGATCGCTCAGCGGATTGCGGACCTGACGCGGGTTGAGGTCGCGCTGCCGCTCATGGAGGGCTCGCGCCTGCTCCAGGGCCTTGAGGGCGTCGGCATACTTGCCTTCTTGGGCCAGCAGGAGGGCTTTCCAGAACTCGAAGCCGGGCTCATTCGGTTCGGCGCCGCCGGGCGGAGCACTTGCGGGCGGCTGGAGGGCAACCAGTACCAGCGCCAGCTGCTGCACCTCCTTGAAGCGTTCCCCCGGCCGCATCGAGGTCGCCGCATCGGCAGGGGCCGTTAGTTTCAGGCGATCGATCGCCGTTTGAAAGCGCCGCCGCTGCACGGGGTCATCCTTGAAGCGCTCGGCCGCTTCCTGATAGGTCTTCAGTGCCTCTGCCACCGCGCCTGTCCGCTGTTGGATATGGCCCATCCAGAAGAGAGCGTCGGCGGTGTTGGCCTTCTTCAGATCCTCGATGGCTTGCCGGACCGGTTCGTCGTCGGCCTGGAGCGGCTTGTTCTCGGCACGCTGCTGACGGACATACTGGAGCCAGCGCGCCTCGCCGCGAGCTGCCAACCGCTCGGGTTCTTCGCCGGCCTCCTGGAGACCCTGGAGCGCCTGGTCGAGGCCGCCGCGCTGCAAGTGATTGAGCGACGCCCGCAATCCCATAACGGCGGCTGGGGCGGGCGGGACGGCCGGGGGCTGGGG
>DATLYH010000172.1:0-16994 GCA_035575035.1 Gemmataceae bacterium | reverse complement strand
ACGCCGGCCGCTCGCCCGAACCGGCCGGCTCACGCCGGCCGCTCGCCTGAACCGGCCGGCCGCTCGCCCGCACCGGCCGGCCCGCCCGGCGGGATCACTTCCAGCACATCGCCCCATTCCAGGGGGCAGACCCAGCTGGGCCGTGCCTCGCGGTCCGCTGGGTCGGTCAGGAAATCAGCCAGGCTGGAGACGCCCGGCGTGGCGGCCCCCGGTCCGGCCGCGCGAGTCAGGCGGAGCCGGCCCCCCGAACCATCGGCCGGATCGGGCACCAGGGCCAGCGCCACCGCATGGCAGACCGCTTGCTCCGCGCCGGGATCCTCGGGCACCGGCTCGGGGTCCCACTCGGTCAGCACCAGCCAGAGCCCCGGCGGCCGGTCATCGACCATGATTGCCAGACCCGCCAACAGCCCCTCGGCCAAGGCGCCATCCGCGCCGCCGACGCCGTAGTTCGGCCCGCGCATCTGGAACGCCAGGCTGACTGTGCCGGAGAGCGAGTGGGTGGACCGCTGCGGGATAATATGGGGCGAAACCCCCAGCGGTCCCTCGGCGAGAAAGTGGCGGATGGCCTCCGGCACGCAGAGCCGCCCCGGGAAGCGCGGCGCTCCCAGGACGCCCCAGTCAATCCACGATCGGCCCTGCAGCCCGAAGTCGTGGATGGCCCGGGCAACGGCCGCCACGCCGGCCACCGTCTGCTCATCGGCGTGCTTGAGCAGGCTGGCGGGGAGCGGCTCGCCGACCGGCGGGCCGGGCCGCTTCCGCAACGCAGGGATCGCCTCCAGCGGGGCCCGCACGACGCCGAAGGCGCGGAGGCCGCACTCCTCCACCCCGCACAGGACCGGGCCGGGGCTGTTGAAGGTCGTGAGCAAGGCGAATCCTTTCTCGATCAGGCGGCCGACCGGGCGGCGATCTTGGCCTGGAGCAGGTCGAGCAGGTCGCCGACCTTGACAAGTTTCTCCAGCTCCTCGGTCGGGATGTCGATCTGGAAGCGCCGCTGGATGTGGATGACCAGGCTGACCAGGTCAACCGAGTCCAGGCCTAGGCCCTCGCGCAAATTCCGGTCATCGGGGAGATCGTCGAACTCCTCGCCGACTTCCTCTTCCAGCATCTGTCGCAGCGTCTGTCGAAGGGCGGTCCGGTCCATCGTGGTCCACCTTTCTCGTCTGGAATAACAGATCAGGCGCAAGCCTTGCCCTCTTGGCGGCGAGCGGTCGGTTGACACGGGCCGGTTGACACCGGCCGCTCGCTCCCGCCGCCCAGCCGAGCCGCCCGGCGCTCCGCCTCGCTGGTGGCCGCCAGGCAACATTCCTCGACCAGCCGGCGGTAGCGCTCCAGGCCGTCGCGGTCGAGGCCGGCCGGCACCCGAACCGCCGGGCCCAGCACGCCGACGACTGTGCTAAACGGGTGCGGCACGGCAAAGCGGTCCCAGCTCCGGAACCGCCAGGCCCGGGTGTACCCGACCCCGACAGGCACGATTGCCATTCCGGTGCGCGACGCCAGGTAGACGATTCCCACCTTCACCTGGCGCCGGGGACCGCGGGGGCCGTCCGGCGTCACCGCCAAGTGAGAGCGAGTGCAACGATCCATCAGTTCCAGCAACGCCAGGCTGCCGCCGCGCGTCGAGGAGCCGCGCACCACCCCGTAGCCAAGGAACCGACAGACCTGAGCGATGAACTCCCCGTCGGCATGTTGGCTGATCAGAATATGGACCCGCGTCCGCCGGACGGTCGGGGCCAGCAGCGATTCGTGCCAGAACGCATAGATGAAGCGCTCGACCCGGGGATCGGTGGGATGGACGCGGCCGTCTTGAAAGACGAGGCGCAGCCGGAGCGTACTCATCCAGCCCCGGATCAACACAGAGGCCAGGAACGCCACCAGGCGGATCAGGGTCGGGTTGCGAAGCTTCATGTCCGTAGTCCGTAGTCCGTAGTCCGTAGTCAAGCCGTTTTAGCTCCTGACGGCGGACTACGGACTAATCAGGTGTGGACGGCGTCGAACATGACCAGCGCCAGCGGGCCGAAGCAGAGCACCGGCAGCCAGGCGGCCAGGGCGGGGGCCACCAGGTCGTTGTCGCCCAGCGATTTACAGGTAAAGCAGGCAGCGAAAAAGATGCCGCACAGAATCAGGCACAGCCCGGCGCTGATGAACACGTTGCGGTTCTGGTCGCGCAGGATGACCGACAGTCCCAACAACACCAGGATCACCCCCAGGATCGGCCGGGTCAGACGCATGTGGAACAGCACCGCCATGGCCGCCAGACGCGACGAATCGGGACTCTGAAGCTGCCGGTAAAGCCGCCACGTCGAGGCATAGTTGAACCACTTGCGGTTGCGCAGCAGCACCTCCAGATCGACCTCGGCCGTCTTGAGGAAGTACTTGCCGTCGTCGATGACTTCCAGGATGTCCGGCCGTTCCCACCCCTCCAGCCGCGGCGGCTGGGTGCCGGTCATCAGCCAGCCGCCGCTCCGCGGCCCATTTCCCGGCGGGATATACCGCGCCTCTTGGGCGCAGAGGTGAAGCAGGTTGCTGGCGAGCCCCTCGGGGATGGTGCAGCAAAAATCCTTGACGATCATCGTCTTCCGGGAGCCGACCCGGCCGTGAAGGTGGATGCCGTTGGGCTCGTAGGCCCCCTGGACCTCGACTTCCTTCTCGCCCTGCGGATCGTCCTTCTCGTACAGGAAGCGGTTGCCGATGCGGGCGATGACCAGCTCCTGGTTGAGGACCACCAGGCTGAGCATGGCGCAGGCGCTGAGCAGCACGGGCATGACCACCCGGCGGGTGGAGACGCCGGCGGACAGCAGCGGCAGCAGCTCGTTGTTCCGCTGCATCCAGGCGACGGTGAACATGGCCGCCAGCAGCACCACCGACTCGCCCAGCTGGTTGAAGATCTGGGCGCTCATGTAGCCGTAGTAGGTGCCGATATGCTGCAACACCCCGATCAGGTTCTGGTGCTTCTGGGTGAACTCGTCCAGGTTGGAGAACAGGTCCACGACGATGTACAGACTGAGCAGGCTGACCAGACAAACGACATAGGCCTTCAGGTAGCCGCGGATTAACAGCCGGTCTATGTGTTTGATCATCGGGACCGTCCCCTCTCAACGGCGCCAAGGATGTAGGGGCTCCGGGGCGTCCGGCGGGGCCGTCTGGTCTAGCGACGGCACCTTCGGGAGGGGCGCCGGCGGGCGGCGCAGGCCAGGGCGGTAATTCAGGACATACTGGTCGATGTAATCATTGGCGGCGGTACACCCCTTCTCGCCGAAGCCGTTGGCCTTCAGCTCGCGGAGGGCGGCCCGACGATCCCAGCCCTGGTACTCCATCCGATAAACAGCAATCAGTACCCCGGTACGGTGGACGCCGGCCTTGCAGTGAATCAGCACCGGATAGATGGTGGGGTCGTCCATCAGGGCCAGGAACTGGTCGATGGCCTGGGGCCGCTCCTCCGGCTGTAGCTGCCGCGGCACCAGATCCGGCGGGAGGGCGATATAGCGCACCCCCAACTGCCGGCATAGCGCACTTTCCTTGATCGTCCGCAAGGTGAAGTAGCCTTCACTGATATCCGGGTCGAGGTAGTTGTCCTGCAAGTTGATGATGGTGCGGATGCCGTACTTGGCGACGGCGTCGGCAAAACCCGGAGCGGTCATCTGGCCGCTGCGGTAAACCTTGCCGGGCACCACCTCACGCAGCCGTTTGCTGTGGGTGTAGGTGTAGCGATAAAACAGCAGCGGCCCGACGCCCACCAGGGCGACAATGCCGGCGATCAGGACCCCCTGTCTCCAGCTGACCATCGGTCTAACCCTCTTCCCTGTCTGGCTCCGTGGACGCGGGACGCCCACCTGACGACCCACGGGCGGCCGGATTGTGGCAGCTTTCCCCGAAAGACGCAAGGCGAGTCAAAGAGCCCGTCGCCCGTCGTCCATCGTCCGCAGTGACTGGGGAGAAGAGCGAAACCAGGGATGATGGGAAATGGGAAGATGCGAGCAAAATGACCGGTGGCCCGTCGCTGACGCTCCGGGCTCTGACCATACCCCGGTGGCCCGTCGCTGACGCTCCGGGCTCTGACCATACCCCGTCACGTTTCTTTCCGAGCCCGGAGCGTCAGCGACGGGACAAAATTTTCCAGTCCAGCGGCCCCCCTTATAATGGCCACGATCCGGTCCCGCTGGCCGGCGCGGAGGAAGGGGTGCGGCCGCGTTCGCCAGTGGCTCTGCGGCCCGAGGAGGTCCCATGACCGCATTGCGTACCTGCCGGCTGGTCACGCTCGGCTGCAAGGTCAATCAGTACGAGACGCAGTACGTCAAGGAGATGCTGGAGGCCAACGGCTACCGCGAAGCTGCCCCCGACGAGCCGGCCGACCTTTGCCTGGTCAACACCTGCACCGTCACCCACGAAGCCGACGCCCAAAGCCGCCAGCTGATCCGCCGACTGGCGCTGGCCAATCCCGCCGCTGCCGTTGTGGTCATGGGCTGCTTCGCCACCCGCGACCCCGAGGCCGTTGCTCGGCTGCCCGGCGTCCGCAAGGTCATCACCGACAAGGAGCGCCTTGCCGACGAGCTGCGCGAGTTCGGTGTGACCCGGCAGCCGGCGGGCATCTCGCGCTTCGACGGCCACCAGCGCGCTTTCGTCAAAGTGCAGGACGGCTGCCTGCTCAACTGCACCTACTGCATCATCCCCCATGTCCGGCCAACGCTGCGCAGCCGGCCGATCGAGGAGATCGTGGCCGAGGTCGCGCGCTTGACGGCGGGCGGTTGTCAGGAGATCGTCCTGACCGGCATCCACCTTGGCCACTACGGCATCGATCGGAGCAAGGGGAAACCCAAGCCGGCCTGGCGCCGGTTGTGGCACTTACTGGAGGAGCTGGCCCGGCTGCCCGGCGACTTCCGCGTGCGCCTGAGCAGCCTGGAGGCGGCCGAGGTCCGCGACGACCTGGTGCGCGTCCTGGCGAGCAGCCCGCGCTTCTGCCCGCACCTGCATCTCTGCTTGCAAAGCGGCTCCGACCGCATCCTCGCCTTGATGAAGCGCCGCTACCGCACAGCGGGTTTCCTGGAGCGCTGCCGGCGCCTGCGGGCGGCCCTCGATCAGCCGGCGTTCACCACCGACGTGATCGTCGGCTTCCCCGGCGAGACCGACGCCGATTTCGAGGCCACCTGCCGGGTGCTGCGCGAGGTCGGCTTTGCGAAGATCCATGTCTTCCCGTTCAGCGCCCGTCCCGGCACGCCGGCCGCGGCGCTCCCCGACCCGGTGCCGCCTCCGGTGGTGGCCGAGCGCCGGCGACGGCTGCGGGAACTGGAGCGCGAGCTAGCCGGAGCATACTTCCGGAGTCTGATCGGCCGGCGCCTCGATGTGTTGGTGGAAGGGGCGGTCCGTCCCGGGCTGGTGCGCGGCACCTCCTGTCGCTATGCACCGGTCGTCTTCGCGGCGCACGCACCGGCGCTGATCGGCCGCCGGGTGCCGGTCCGGGCGGTGGGCGTCGCCGACGGCGTGATCCTCGGTGAGCCTGAACCGGAAGAAGCGACGCCGGACCCCGGTCGGACCATCACCCGGCGTATTGCGCTGCCGGTGATCGTGTAGCCTTCTGTGCTGCTTGCGGCTTAGCGCTAAGGCGCAAGCGGCGAACCGCTCACGGCTTCTTGGGAGGACGCGGCTTGCTAAGGGTCTCCGGCGGGTCCTGCTCAGGCACCTTCAACACCTGGCGCAGGCGCTTCAGCTCGGCTTCAAGCTCCTTCTGGATCGAGGCGTAATCCGGCTGGCCGTAAACACTCCGCAGTTCCTGAGGGTCCTTCTGCAGGTCGAACAGCTCCCAGTAGTTGGTGTCCGGCTCGTAGAAGTGGACCAGCTTGTAGCGGTCGGTGACGACGCCGTAGTGCCGGCGGACCTGGTGCGGGCCGGGGAACTCGTAATAGTGGTAGTAGAAACTCTTCCGCCAGTCGGCCGGCGTCTGCCCCTTGAGGAGCGGCACCAGACTGCGGCCCTGCATGTCGGCCGGCACGCTCAGGCCGGCCGCTTCCAGGAACGTCTCGGCGAAGTCAAGGTTGCTGACCAGGTCCTTGTTGACGCTGCCGGGCTTCACCACCCCCGGCCAGCGGACCAGCAGCGGCGTGCGCAGCGACTCCTCAAAGATCCAGCGCTTGTCGAACCAGCCGTGCTCCCCCAGGTAGAAGCCCTGATCGGAGGAGTAGACGACGATGGTGTTCCTGGCCAGCCCCTCGTCCTCGAGGTACTGGAGCAGCCGGCCAACGCTTTCGTCCACCGCCTTGACACAGCCGAGGTAGTCGTGCAGGTAGCGGTTGTACTTCCAGCGGACCAGGTCCTTGCCCTGGAGGTTGGCCTTGCGGAAGGCGTCGTTGCGCGGCTCATAGTAGGCATTCCATGTCTTGAGTTGCTCGGGGGTCAGCGTCTTCGGCGGCACCAGCTTCAGGTCGCGCTCGTTCATCGTCTGGGCGATGGTCATGTCCTGCTCGCGCTCCGCCTTGCCGCGGCCGGAGTAGTCGTCGAAGAGGGTGTCCGGCTCGGGGTATTTGCGGTCGCCGTCGTGGCCCAGGTGGCGCAGGGCCGGCTCCCACTCGCGGTGCGGCGCCTTGTGATGCACCAGCAACAGGAACGGCTTCGATTGGTCACGCTGCCGGAGCCAGTCAAGCGACAGGTCGGTGATGATGTCGGTGGTGTAGCCCGTGTGCTTGACCTTCGCGCCGTTGCGGATCATCGGCGGATTGTAGTAGACCCCCTGGCCGGGGAGGATGTGCCAGTGATCGAAGCCGGTCGGGTCGGTGACCAGGTGCCATTTCCCAATCACGGCGGTCTGGTAGCCGGCCTCGCGCAGCAGCTTGGGGAAGGTGACCTGGGAGCCGTCGAACTTGCTGTTGGTGTTGTTGTAAAAGCCGTTGCGGTGACTGTACTTGCCGGTCAGGATGGTGGCCCGGCTCGGCCCGCAGATCGAGTTGGTCACCACGCAGCGATCGAAGCGCATCCCCTCGCGGGCAAGGCGGTCGATGTTCGGCGTGTCGAGGAGCTTCCGCGGATCGCCGTAGGCACTGATGGCCTGGTAGGCATGGTCGTCAGAGAAGATGAACAGGATGTTGGGCCGACTTGGTGGATCGGCAGCAACGGCCGGCGCCGGCGCGGCACTGAGCGCGGCACAAACAGCAAGGAAGAGGCTTGTCCGGAACATTCTCCTTCGGTCGAACATGGCGGCTCCTCGGAATGATGCGGGTGGAATTCCACCGGGCGGCCCCCGGCGTCGAGCATCATTCTAGCGGCCCAGGCCGGTAATGACAGACTGCCCGTCGTGCCGCCGCCGGGATGAAACCATACGACGAGACCAGGTCCTTTTACCTGGAAACGGACGCCCGCCGTGGACCGTCCGCCCGTCAAGTCCCGCTGCTCACCTCTGCCAGCACCGAGCGTTCCTCCAGCTTCGGACTGCCGCTGGGGCTTGGACTTTCCTGGGCGTGACGGAGCAACTCGGTGAACACGCCGCCGCCCAGGACCAACTCGGCGTAACTGCCGCTCTCGACGATCCGGCCCTCGTCGAAGACCAGGATGCGGTCGGCGTCGAGGAGCGTCGAGAGCCGGTGGGCCACCAGGATCACGGTACGGTCGGCCCGGCTGGCGGCGATGGCCCGCTGGACGCAGCGCTCGCTGATGGTATCCAGGGCGGAGGTCGCCTCGTCTAGGATCCAGATCGGCGGGTTCTTCAAGAAGAGTCGGGCCAGGGCCAGCCGCTGCCGCTGGCCGCCGGAGAGGTTCTGGCCGCGCTCCGCCACCTTTGTCTGGTAGCCGTCCGGCATGGCCAGGATCTCGTCGTGGATGCAGGCCAGCTGGGCGGCCCGACGGATGGCGTCTGGCGTGGCCTTCTCGACGCCGTAGGCGATGTTCTCCTCGATGGTGCCGGCAAAGACGAAGGGGGACTGGCCGACGTAGCCGACCAGCTGACCGATGGCCTCCCGCGAGACCTCCTCCAGCGGCACTCCGCCGAGGAGGACCCGGCCGCCGCAGGGATGTGTCAGGCGGAGGAGCACCTTCAGCCAGGTCGATTTGCCGCTGCCCGAGCGGCCGGCAATGCCGATCGTCTCGCCGTGGCGGATCATCAGGTCGAGGCCTCGCAAGGCGCACTGGCGTCGGCCGTCCGCCGTCTCGTACGCCACCCGCAGCCCCTCAACCTCGATGGCCGGCCGCCCCAGCACCAGGTGCGGCATCCGGACGACGGGACTCCGAAATGACTGGTCCTCCGGTTCCGCCAACATCTCCAGCAGGTCGCCGACGCGCAGGCTGCTCTCATGCCCCTCGTCAATGATCCGATGTACCTCGCTCAGCGGCGTCATCACGTTGAGGAAAAGGATGGAGAAGGTGAGGATGTCACCGAAGCTGATGCTCCCCTGGACCGCCAGGTAAATGGCCAGCGCGAGCACCACGATGTGGAAGAGGCCCTCGTTCAGCGCCTTGGCGGAGCCGAAGAGCGACATCTGGAAATGGTGGCGGATCTCGCGGGCGCGGCGCTTCTCGGCGGCGCGGGCCACGCGCTTGACCTCGCGGCTGTGCGTGTGGGCCGCCCGGATGTAGTCGAGGCCGCTGATCTGCTCAACCACTGTACCGTCCATCACCTCGCGGCTGCGGAGCAGCTTGAGGCGTACCCCCTTCTGCGAGAGGAGTTGCCAGACGGTCAACGTCAGCGAGGCCGGAATGACGCCCGCCATCGCCACGCCGACCCACGGCTCCTTGGTCAGGCTGGTTGCCAGCGCGAAGACGCCGGTCAGGATGGCCGGCAGGAAGTCGAGGAAGCTGAGACGGATGAAGCGGACGTAGCCTTCCACGCTGCGTGAGATTCGGCCGTGCAAGGCGCCGACCTTCTCGCGGGTGAACCGGCTCAGGTCCACCTTCATCAGATGGGCCACCAGCTTGACCGTCATGTCGCGGTCGAGCCGGGTGCAAGTGTTCTCGACGAAATAGCGGCGGACGACATTGATGACCTCGCGCAGCAGGTAGGCGCCGGCGATCAGGCTGAGGAAGTAGGCGGCGGTACGGTACAAAGCGTCGGCGCTGGCGCCGTCCTCCGTGCCGCGTTTGATGCGATCGACCAGGGTGCCGAGCAGCACCGGGATAGCCGTGTTGATTGCGCTGGTCAGCGCAATCAACCCGGTCGCCAGGCCCAAGGCGATCTTGTGCTGCCGCGGCACTAACTTCCAGACCTGGCGCCCCCGCTTCCCGATCAGGCGCAGCTCGCGCACCAGTGCCTTGCGCGGATTGGCCTTCTCCGGTTTCTCCATCATCCACCCCTGTCCCGCGTAACCCTACGGTCCGCACCCCCGCTCCGAGAGCGGGAGCAGAAGGGCAAGGATTCAAATCGCGCGCCTTCGGAGGGAGAAAGGCGGGTGTCGCCGAAGTGCCGCCTGGAGCTTGGGCTTAAGCCGCAAGCGGCGATCCGGTGCCGGGGGCCCCAGCAGCAATCTTCCCCCTCCGTGCGCACCGCGAACGGCTCCGGCCCCCTTCCGGAGGAATGCAAGCCTCATTCTCGTCCGTATGCCGTGAGGGGACGGTCAGTGATTGCGGCGGGTGCACGCGCGCGTCATCAAGTAACTGACCGGCATCGGATTACTGCGGAGGAGAGAAGCCAGCTTCCGCTCGACCATCTGGGCGGGCGTCAAGCCGGACCGAGCGTCGGCCACCAGGGACTCTTCCAGCGGCGCGTGCGTTCCCCGCACGCCTACCGACCCAGCGGCCGCCGCGGGAGAAGGGGGAAGGGCAGGATCATTCACCACGGTTGCAGTGTCGAATCGGTTCATGGCTGTTTCCAGGGAGAGGACGTCCACGTTGCTGTCCACTCGCTCTGGACCTCCAGGGGGTCCAT
Source organism: Gemmataceae bacterium (assembly GCA_035575035.1). GTDB lineage: Bacteria > Planctomycetota > Planctomycetia > Gemmatales > Gemmataceae > DATLYH01. The sequence goes on along the minus strand of DATLYH010000172.1, from coordinate 7,156 downwards.
CACGCGAGCCAGCCACTACTGAGCAAGTCAGGTGCCAACTCACGCGCCGGTCGGCCAAGGACGCCAGGCGGCGCCGCGCCGGCCGGTGATTTCACCAAATGCTCAGCGATTTCGTTCAATGCTCCCAGGCCCACCGGCCGGGGTTCAGCAAAACCAGCAGGCGGTCGGACCGGTGGAAACGCTCCGCCTGCCTACTCGTGAGCATGAGATTTCCTAAATCTTTCCTCGTCGGTCCCGGCCGCGACCCCTTCGCCGGGTTTCGGGCTCGTCCCCGAGCTGGGACCGTTTCAGGAGCCGACCCATGGGGAGCGTCGCGTTTCGCTGCCGGCTGAAGGCGGCTGCCGTGCCGCTGGGCCGGCACTGGGAGCATACCGTCGGCAGCTGCCACGCCCCGCTGGCTTTGCGGGCCGACTGGCAGGCACAGCTCCGGCGCTGCGCCGCTGAACTGGGCTTTCGCCACGTCCGTTTTCACGGTCTGTTGTGCGACGACCTGGGCCTCCTGGTCTCGCATCAAGGCCGGCTGATTGATTCCTTTTTCAATGCCGACCAGGTCATCGATTTCCTGCTCTCGATCGGCATGAAGCCGTTCGTCGAACTGAGCTTCATGCCGGAGGCGCTCGCTTCAGGCGCCACGACCGTCTTTCACTACCGCGCCAACGTCACCCCTCCGAAGGACTATCGGGAGTGGGCCGCCCTCATCGGCCGGCTGGTAGCGCACTGGCTCCAGCGCTACGGTGCCGAGGAGGTACGACAGTGGCCGATCGAAGTGTGGAACGAACCCAACCTACCTGCCTTCTGGGCGGGTACGCAGGAAGATTACTTCCTGTTATATAAGCATACGGCTGAGGTCGTCAAGGAGCGGGACGCCGGGCTTCAGGTCGGCGGCCCGGCCACCGCCAAAAATGAGTGGATCGAAGAGTTCCTCGACTTCTGCGAGCGCCACCGCGTACCGGCCGATTTCGTCAGCACCCATCACTACCCCAACGATCCGCTCTGGAGCGAGGCCCAGGACACCGAGGCGGAGTTGGCCGGCAGCCGCCGCGGCATCCTCCGCGAGTGGGCCGCCGAGTCGCGCCGCCGCGCTCGCGGCCGGCCGCTCTACTACAGCGAGTGGAACGTCTCCTCCAACCCGCGTTACCCGCGCCAGGACGAGCCCTACGCGGCGGCGTTCATCGTCAAGACTGTGCTGGAGGTCAACGGGCTGGTCGATTGCTACAGTTTCTGGACCTTCTCCGACATCTTCGAGGAGAACTACTTCCCGTCGGTGCCGTTCCACGGCGGCTTCGGCCTGCTCAACTTGCACGGTATCCCCAAGCCGAGCTATCGCGCCTTTGAATTGCTCCATCGTCTGGGCCGCGAGTTGCTGCCGGTCGAGGGCCGCCACGAGACGGTGGACGCCTGGGTCGCTCGGCAGCCGGCGGGGGTGATGGTCCTGTTGACCAACCACGCCCTGCCGCGGCAGCCGATCGAGACGCAGCGGGTGCGGGTCGAGCTGGCCGAGGCGCCGCCGCCCCGCGCCGCCACGCTGGAGCGCATCGATGACGACCACGCCAACGCCAAGGCGGCCTGGCTCCGCCTGGGACAGCCCGACTATCTGAATCGCCGCCAGGTCGAGGAGTTGGAGGAGGCCTCCCGCCTGGTCCCGGAGCCGCTCGGCTGGCAATACCAGGATGGCGTGGTGCGTTTCGAGGTCGAGCTGCCGCCGCACGCCGTGGCCGCCGTCACGGTGGACTTCGGCGACGACGAGTTGAATCCGCCCCGCGAATAACGGATGATGGTTCCTCAGAGCAACTCCAGACCTTGGTGCCGGGAGAGACGCCATGCGCGATGACAACTTGCGGGATGATCTGCCTCCCCCGCCTCATCGGCCGTGGTGGCGGCGACGGTTGCTGCTTGGGGCGGCGCTGGCGGCCTTGCTGGCCGGCGGCGGACTGGTCGGCCTGCACGTCCACCTGGCGCGGCAGGCGGATCGCGAGCTGGAACAGGCCATCGCGGAGGTGGATGAGCGGGAGCCGAACGGCTGGCGGTTGGAGGAGCTGGAGGCCCAGCGGGCAGTGATCCCCGATGACCGGAACGCCGCCCTCGTCGTGATGGCCGTCAAGAAGCAGATGCCCAATTCCTGGCCCTCTGTGCCGCGGCCCATGCCCGAGCCGGCCGACAGAGGTGAGGCAGATGATCCGCCGCTGCCCCCATCGCTTCCGCCTGAACCCATCGATGAGCGGATCGGCAAGCTGCCCCCCGCCATCCAACTGGACGAACCGCTCACGGATGAACTCCGGCGGGAGATGGAGAAGGTATTCCCGGCCCTGGCGGAGGCCCAACGGTTGGCCGACCTTCCGACTGGCCGATTCCCCATCGTCTGGGCGGAAGATCACCTCAACACGAGGCTCAACAGTCAGCAGGCCCGGCCGGTAGCAAACCTGTTGCGGATGGAGGCGGTGCTCTGGGCCCAGGACGGCCACATCGACCGGGCCGTGCGCTCGGCCCGCGGTATGCTCAACACGGGGCGGGCGATCGGCGATGAGCCGACGCTGATCTCCCTCCTGATACGCATCGCCTTGCAAGCGGTCAGCCTCGCCAGCCTGGAGCGGACGCTCGCTCAGGGCGAGCCATCGGTGGCAGAGTTGGAGGCGCTGCAACGATTGCTCGAAGACGAGGTCAGGCAGCCGCTGCTCTGGATTGCTCTGCGGGGCGAGCGGGCCGGTATTTATCGGACGCTGGAGGCCATGACGAATAGCAGGATACCCCTGTCACAGCTTGGCAGGGGAAGTATCCCGTCGTTCGGCGAGGGGTTTGCGCAGGTGTTCATCAACCCCGGCCTCAAGCGGGGTAACGCCCGGCTGCTGCGCGTCCTGAGCGAGTGGATCGAGGTCAGTAAGCGGCCGGTGGAAGAGCAGACCGGTCTGTTCAAGCTGCCGCAGCCCGCCTCCCAGCGGGCAGGCATAGAGGACATCATCGTAGAGCTGCTGCTGCCGGCCATCGAACGGGTGGCCGAGGCGTTTCAGAGAAGCCAGGCGAAGCTGCGCTGTGGGGTGACCGCCCTGGCAGCCGAACGGTATCGCCAGGCGCACGGTCGCTGGCCCGACTCGCTCGACGAACTGGTGCAGGCGAAACTGCTGGCGGCGGTTCCTCTCGATCCTTACGGCGGCGCCCCCTTGCGCCTCCGCCGGACAGCCAATGGACTGGTGATTTACTCGATCAGCCGCGACGGCCAGGACAACGGCGGCAACCTGAGCGACGACTCGCGCGCCGCCGGCACCGACCTCGGCTTCCAGCTTTGGGACGTGGAGAAGCGCCGCCAGCCACCGCATGAATGGATACCGCCGCCGCGAGAAGGGCGGCCGGCTGACGACCCCGCCCTGTGACCGTTTAGTCACTTATTCCCCCTCTTCTGCGGGGGAGAGGGGTAGGGGTGAGGGGGCAAGCACGAGACCGCCAGTGCCTCGATCATGAACACGCTACTCCTCACCGAGCGCGTGGCCAGCGAATGTCGGCTCCGGCCGGTCGATGTCGATTTCCTTCTGGCCGAGCACCGCGCCCATGTCGATCTCGTTCCCGCCGGGCGGCGCGGCTGGTATCGGCTGACGCCGACCGGTCATGTCGGCACCATCGTCGGCCCCGGCTGCCGCCTTGTCATCCGGCCCAAGATGCCGCTGCGCAATTTCTTCCACCTCCTCGACCCGATCGCCCCCCTCCCGACTACTGGGGACCACGTATCGGCCGTGCCGGGGGCGGAAGCGCTGGACTTCCTCGCCGGCCGGTTGGCGCAGCTGCTGGCGGAGCGGACCGCGGCCGGACTGCACCGGGCCTATGCGGAGCGCGCCGAGCAGGGGCCGTTCCTTCAGGGTCGGCTCGACCTACCGGCCCAGCTGCGCCAGGGCCACGGCCGTAAGGACCGCCTCGCCTGCCGTTACGAGGACTTCAGCGCCGACGTACCGTGCAACCAGGTGCCGAAGGCCACCGTGGAGCTGCTGCTCCGTTCGCCGCTGCTCGGGGCCGAGGTGCGAGCCGCCCTGCGGCGCCAGCTGTCCGCCTTCGCCGTCGTCAGTTCGATTGCCCTGGAGCCGGACAGCTTCACTGCCGCGGCCGACCGGCTGACCGAGGCATATCGGCCACTGCTCGACCTGTGCCGGCTGCTGTTCGAAAGCCTGGCCCCAGGCCCGTCGGCCGGCTCGGTCTCCGGCCCCGCCTTCCTCCTGAACATGGAGCGCGTCTTCGAGCGCTATGTTACCGAGGGGTTACGCCGGGTCTTTGAGGGCAGTGAGTACGCCATCGCGGTGCAGCCGCTTCAGCGGGTCAGCGAGCCGGCGGCCAGCCAGCCCGACCTCGCGATGCGGCCCGACGTGGTGATCCTGGACGGCGGCCCCCCCTCACCCCTCTCCTCCCTGCGCGAGGAGAGGGATGGGGGTAAGGGGGGCGGACAGCCGGTGCTGGTGGTCGATGTCAAGTGGAAAGTGCTGGCCGGCTCGCCCGTGGTGATCGATGATGTCTACCAGGTGCTGGCCTACGGCGCCGGTCTGGGGGTGCGGCGGGCGGTGCTGGTCTATCCGGGGCGGCGCGACCGGCTCTGGGCATACCGGCTGAGGCGGTCGCCAATCCTTGTGGAGGTCCGGACGCTGCGAGTGGTCGGCTCGCGCCAGGCGTGCCGGCTGTCATTGCAGCGATTGGGGCACGCGCTGCGTCCTCCCGTGCGGCACGAGGAATGAAATGGCAACGGCCGGCGAGTTGAGCAACCGCCGGCCGTTCAGGGGACGTCGCGATACTTGGCGTGGCATTGGGTGCAAATCGCGCTGGTCCGGCGATAAACCCTCTCGGCCCCCTCACCATCAACGACCTTCTTGTTCTTCCCCTCTCGCAAGAGCTGTTCCAGTGCCTGGGCGCTGGCCTGGGCCTCGTCGAGCCACCGGCGGAAATCCTCCGGCCGCTTGCCGACCTCGGGAAGCCGACGCATCTCCTGGAAGCCCTCGGCGAGTTGCAGAGCTTCGTGAGCCGGGTCGATATCCGGATGGTCCGGCGGGGTCTTCCAGCCGGCCGCCCGTACCAACCTCAGGTTGTCCCAGGCGTGGTCGATCGTCACCATGGCCTGGGTCAGCCCTGCCGCCTGGACTGCCTCCGGCAATTCCGCCCGCAGGCCGGCCAGTTCCTGCGCCGTCGGCCGCTGAAACTCCCGAACGCTCTTGAACAGCCCGGTGTAACGCGGGTCGGTGCCGGCAGCCCGGAGCACGGCAAGGGCTTCGTCGATGGTGCATTGGGCGTCCGCACAGAGACGGGCGATGGCCGCAGCCGTGGGGCCGCGGTGCTGACCGTGATGGCAGTGGATGTAAAACGGACCGGGCAACTCGCACATCGCCTTGGCGAGTTGCAAGGCCTTCTCGCGGGGAACGCCGTTGTAACCGATCGGGATGTGGACGTACCGCAGGCCGAAGCGTCGGGCCCGCTCGAGGTCCGGCTTTGCCCCGTCCACGGAGATGACGGTTTTGATGCCGATCTTCCGCAGGGACTCGAACCCCTTGTCATCTTCCGGGCCGCTGCCGCTGTAGAGGCGGTCGGTAATCTGAAAGACATTGTCCAGTCCTTCGGCGTCAACCTTGCGGGGCATCGGCCGGGAGTCATCGGCCATCCCGCCCGGGAGAAAGCCCCATCCGAGGCCGGCCCAGATGAGCAGCAACACGAACCAAGGCAATGATTTCATCAGGGACCCAGGTAGTGACTTCATTGATCCTTCTCCCGCCGCAAGCGATTCCGCCCTGCCGTCGAAGCGGTTCTTCTCCGTATTGTCTCACGCCGGCCTCACACATCAAGAAGGTCCGGGTGCCGCGTATCCTATCCCGCAGGATCGTCGCGCTCTTCGCTCTGCCTCCCGGCCGCCCGGCCGTTCCATTCCGCAACCCTTGTCAGCCCTCGCGGCGTTGGCTATCTTCTATATTCCAACCGGCCCGGCTGCCCCGGCCGGTCCGGTCTCCGGTGTGGTGCTTCCTGCCTGTGTCCTCTTCCCCCGGATGACACGCCGGGACTGGATTGAACCGTGATCCACGTCAAGAACCTGACCAAATATTACGGCGATTATCCGGCCGTCCGCGATGTCTCCTTCGATGTGCCCCGGGGGCGGATCGTCGGCTTCCTTGGTCCCAACGGAGCCGGCAAGACCACCACCATGCGCATCCTGGCCGGCTTTCTGACCGCCACCTCCGGCCAGGCCACCATCGACGGCATCGATGTCTTCTGGCAGCCGCTGGAGGTGCGGCGGCGCATCGGCTATCTGCCGGAGAATTGCCCCCTGTACACCGAGATGCGCGTCAGCGAGTACCTGAGTTTCCGCGCCGGCATCAAGGGGCTGCACGGTGCCCGGGCGCGCAAGCGGATCCATTACGTGTTGAAGCGCTGCTGGCTGGAAGATGTCCGTCGGCAGTTGATCGGCACCCTCTCCAAGGGTTATCGCCAGCGCGTCGGATTGGCCGACACCCTGCTGGCCGACCCGCCGGTCCTCATTCTGGACGAGCCGACCGCCGGCCTCGACCCGTCGCAGATTCGTGAGACACGCAAGCTGATCCGCGAGTTGGGCACGCAGCACACCATCCTGCTCTCGACACACATCCTGCCCGAGGTGGAGATGACCTGCGACGAGGTGATCATCATCCACCGCGGCCGGGTGGCGGCGGCGGGCACGCTGGCGGAGCTGGCCCGGCAAGCCGGCCAACAGGCGGTGATCGTGGCCGAGACGGAAGGGCGCGTGGACGAGGGGTTGGTGCGAACGCTGCGGGGGGTCAGCCACGTAGAAAGTGAGCCGACCGCCATCGGCTCACGCTTGCGCATCGCTGCTGCCGACGCCGAGGACGTGACCTTGCGTCTCTGCCGGCTGGCCGCGGAGCACGACTGGAAGATCCGCGAGATGCGCCGTCAGCAACAGACGTTGGAAGACCTGTTTGTCCGCATCGTCGAGCGCGACGAGGAAGAGGAGCCGGCCCCCGCGCGGTGATGGCGAGCGGGGGGCGTCAGCCCCCCGGTAAGGCGAGCGGGGGGTGTCAGCCCCCCGGTAAGGCGAGCGGGGGGCGTCAGCCCTCCGGTAAGGCGAGCGGGGGCGTCAGCCTCCCGGTAAGGCGAGCGGGGGGCGTCAGCCCCCCGGTAAGGCGAGCACCTCCTGCAGCGCGTCGGGATC
>DATLYH010000171.1:0-5052 GCA_035575035.1 Gemmataceae bacterium | reverse complement strand
ATTCTCCTGATGGGCGCCCGCCTCTACTACGCCATGGCCCGGGATGGCCTGTTCTTCCAGTCGGTTGGCCGACTCAACCAGCGTGGCGTCCCCGCTGCTGGGCTGGTTCTGCAAGGGATCTGGTCGGTCTTGCTCGTCTTTTCCGGCACCTACAGTGAGTTGCTCGATTACGTTATCTTCGCCGCCCTGCTGTTCTATGTGCTGACCGTCATCGGCCTGTTTGTCCTGCGCCGCAAGCGGCCTGATGCCGAGCGCCCCTACCGTGCCTTTGGCTACCCCGTGTTGCCGGCGCTGTATGTGTTCCTTTGCGCCGTCATCATGCTGGACCTCTTGGTTGTCAAGCCAGTCTTCAGCTGGCCCAGCTTCCTGATCATTCTCACGGGCATCCCGGTTTACTTCTTCTGGCGGCGCCGGGCCGCCCCCAAGACCATCTGACCGCGGACCCTCGCCATGCGCATCACCCGCCTCGAAAGCCGGCTGCTCCGCCTGCCGCTCGACCCGCCCATCACCGCGCCGCAGGCCGCGGACCCGTTCGGCCGGCTCGATCACGTCTTCATGTTAATCGTCCACCTCGACACCGACGCCGACCTGCGCGGCTTGGGGTTCGCTTACGCGCTCCAGGGCGGCGGCCGGGCCCTGAAAGCCATTGCCGATGACGACCTGGCGCCCCTGGTCGTCGGCGAGGACCCACTTGATCATGAGCGGCTGGGAGCCCGGGTCTACTGGCGGCTGCAAAGCATCGGCCGGCGCGGACTGGTGCAGCAGGCCTACGCGGCGGTGGACCTGGCCCTGTGGGACCTCAAGGGGAAGGCGGCGGGGCTGCCGTTGTACAAACTGCTCGGCGGCGCCCGCGAGTCGGCCCCGGTCTACGGCTCCGACACCGGCTGGCTCTGGATGAGCGCCGACGAGATCATCAAGTCGGCGGGCCGCTACCTGGAACAGGGGATGGCCGGCATCAAGGTCAAGGTGGGCAATCCCGACCCGGACGTTGATGCCGAGCGGCTGACCCGGGTGCGGGAGGCGCTGGGCGAGGAGATCTGGCTGGGGGTGGACGCCAACCAGCGCTACGACTTCGGCACGGCGCTGGCAATGGGGCACTTCTTCGAGGAGGACATCGGCGCCGACTGGTTCGAGGAGCCACTCTGCTGCGAGGACCTGGAAGGCCACGCCCGGTTGGCGGCGAAGCTGGAGGTGCCGATCGCCCTGGGCGAGACCCTCTTCGGGCTCGATGAATTCCAGCGCTACCTGGAGCGCGGAGCGGTGGACATATTGCAGCCGGATGTAACCCGGGTGGGCGGGCTGACGGCATGGCTGAAGGTGGCGGCGGTGGCGGATCTGCACTATCGGCCGCTGGCGCCGCATCTGCTGCCCGAGGTAGCAGTGCATCTGGCCTGTGGCCTGCCGCGGGTGACACTGGTGGAGTACATGCCGTGGCTGTACCCGGCCTACGTCGAGCCGCCGGCCATCGTCAAGGGGCAGATGGTACCGCCGCCGCGGCCCGGCCTGGGGCTGGAGATTGACCCCGCGGCGGTGCGGAAGTATGCCGTGCCGTGTTAAGCTCGCCTTAGCGGCATCCTTCTCGACGGGGCCGGCGGGTTCAGCAGCATCGAGGAGGGCAAGCAGGTGAACCGGTGCTGCCGAACGGCCAACGGCGATCGTTCCTACGGACTCGATGCCCCTCTGCGGCGGCGCCGCGGTTTCTTGACCTGCGGCGCCATGGTCGGCTGGCCCTTGAGCTGGGCGATGCGGTCACGCAACTCGGCGGCCCGCTCGAACTCCAGGTTGGCCGCCGCTGCCAGCATCTCCCGGTGTAGCTCCTCCAGGTACTCTTCCGTCACGTAATCGCCGTCCCGGCCGGCAACCTGCGCGACAAATTTGCGGGCGGCGATCTCTTCCTCGATCCCCATGCTGATCGACGCCTGGACCGTCTCCGGGGTGATGCCGTGCCGGCGGTTGTACTCCAGCTGCAATTCGCGGCGGCGGCGCGTCTCGTCGATGGCCCGCTGCATCGAGTCGGTCACCCGATCGGCGTAGAGGATCACCTCGGCGTTGACGTTGCGGGCCGCCCGGCCGATGGTCTGAATCAGCGACGTGCCGCTGCGCAGGAAGCCCTCCTTGTCGGCATCGAGGATGGCCACCAGCGACACCTCCGGCAGGTCGAGTCCCTCGCGGAGCAGGTTGACGCCGACCAGCACGTCGAACGCCCCTTCGCGCAGCTCGCGCAAAATCTGCACCCGCTCGATGGCGTCCAACTCCGAGTGCAGCCACTTGCCGCGCAGCCCCGCCTCGCGGAAGTAGTTGCTCAGGTCCTCGGCCAGGCGCTTGGTCAGGGTCGTCACCAGCACCCGCTCCCGCCGCTCCGCCCGCTTCTTGATCTCGCCGATGAGGTCGGCCACCTGGCCGCGGGCCGGACGGACATGCAACAGGGGATCGACTAGGCCCGTCGGCCGGATCACCTGCTCGACCACTTCCCCGTCGCATTTCTCCAACTCGTAAGGCCCCGGCGTGGCCGACATGAACAGCACCTGGCGGACCCGCTTCTCCCACTCGTCGAAGCGGAGCGGCCGATTGTCCAGCGCGCTGGGCAGGCGGAAGCCGTGCTCCACCAGGGTCAGCTTGCGGCTATGATCGCCGGCGAACATGCCGCGCAGCTGCGGCAAGGTCACGTGCGACTCGTCCACAATCATCAGAAAGTCGTCGGGGAAGAAGTCGAGCAGGGTGTAGGGGGGCTCGCCGGCCTTGCGGCCGCTCAACCAGCGTGAGTAGTTTTCGATGCCGTTGCAGTGGCCGACCTCCAGAAGCATCTCGATGTCGAAACGGGTGCGGGCAGCCAGCCGCTGCGCCTCGAGCAGTTTGCCCTGCTGCTTGAACCAGGCCAGCCGCTCTTCCAGCTCCCCCTCGATCCCCTCGACCGCCTTGCGGATGCGCTCCTCCGGAGTGACGAAGTGCTTGGCTGGGTAGATGAACAGTTCGTCCAGCTCCTTGAGGGTTTCGCCGCTGGTCGGATTGATGATGGCCAGGGCATCGATCTCGTCGCCGAACAACTCAATGCGGAAGGCAAATTCTTCGTAGGCGGGCCAGACCTCGACCACGTCGCCGCGGACCCGGAACTTGCCGCGCTCGAAGGCAACGTCGTTGCGTTGGTACTGGATGTCCACCAGCTTGAGCAGCAGGTGGTCGCGGTCGATCGACTCCCCCTTGCGCAGGGTGACAACCATCGCCCTGTAATCGCTGGGAGAGCCCAGGCCGTAGATACAGGAAACACTGGCAACGATGATGACATCCTCGCGGCTGATGAGAGCGCTGGTGGCGGCCAGGCGGAGTCGGTCGATGTTCTCGTTGATCAGGGCGTCCTTCTCGATGTAGATGTCGCGCTGGGGGATGTAGGCTTCGGGCTGGTAGTAGTCGTAGTAGCTGATGAAGTAGTGGACGGCGTTGCGGGGGAAGAAGCCGCGTAGCTCCTTGTAGAGTTGGGCGGCCAGCGTCTTGTTGTGCGACAGCACCAGCGTCGGCTTGCCGATCTGAGCGATGACGTGGGCCGCCGTAAACGTCTTGCCCGATCCAGTGACGCCAAGCAAGGTCTGGTACGGCCGGCCGCTGCGGAAGCCGGCCACCAGCTTTTCGATGGCCTGGGGCTGATCCCCGGCCGGCTGAAACTTGCTGACCAACTCAAACTTGGCTGCCATCCCATTCTCCCTGGCCTGGGGGTACTGCCCTTGTATTGTAAAGGCCGCCGTGCCCTTTCCCCAGCCGAGAATGGTGAGACGCCGGCCGCGTCAAGGGGTCCGGGCCACGGTCGGCAGCCCGCCGCCCGTCGTCACGTGGGGCCGCAAGCGCTCGATGGTCTTCGGCCCGATCCCGGGGACCCGCCGCAGGTCGTCCGCCGAACGGAATGGTCCCCGCTGTCTCTCCTCGACAATTCGCTGCGACAGTTTCGGCCCGATCCCGGGCAGGCGCTGCAACTGCTCGGCCGTGGCCTGGTTGATGTTGATCGATTCAGTGAGGTGCGCGATCTTTTTTGAGCCATAACCCGCGCCGGCGGTTGGAACGGACGGCCCAGGGTCTCGTGTCGTCTCCTCGGGCGTGTCCACATACACCCAGGGCCGCAACTGCTCCAGTCGTGCGGGGCCGATGCCCTGGATCTCTCCCAGTTCCTCGATGCTCTGGAAGCCGCCGGTCTGAGAGCGGCGCTCTTCGATGCGCCGGGCCAGGGTGTCGCCGATGTTCGGCAGCAGCAACAGTTCGGCCCGGTCGGCCCGGTTCAGGTCGATGCGGTAGACCACCGAGTTTGACTGCACCTCGGTGGGTCGGCCGCCCCAGCGCCAGAAGCCGAGCGCCTGTCCCGCCAGCACGGCAGTGGCCAGCCCCAGCAGGAACGCCATCGCCAGCTGTACCGAGCCGGACCAGGCCGTCAGCGAGCGGGGATCACGAGGAGGCAGCGGCGGGGATGCCGGCCGCAGCGACGGCTGCGCAGCCCTTGCCGCGCCATCGCGGGGCGGGGGAGGCGGTGCTGGGTTCATGGTGGACTTCTCCCCAGTGGCACTCGATCGGTCCCGCTTATTGTAATGTCAGCGTCCCAGGATGAGAACCACATACCGGCAGAATCGCTGCAGCCCCGGCAGGTGCGTCAGAAGGAGACGGTCGCACCAGTCGAGGCCGGCAACCAGGCGGCCCCGGCCGAGCAATCGCCGGACCATCGAGACCAGTTGAAATCCCTGAACCTCGACACGGGGAAAGATGCGACCCAGGAGGTGAACATGCCGCCGGCGCAGCGGCTGCTCATCGACGGTGCGTTCCTTGCCCGGATAAGGCAAGCACTGCCGCGCCCAGCGGAGGAGGGGGTTCTCGCCCCACGGCTCACAGAGGACCGCCATCCCGCCCGGCCGGAGCACACGGAACAGCTCCCGCCCTGCTCTGTCCAGGTCAAGGTGGTGCAGCACGGCGTTGCCCCAGATACGGTCGAAGCAGCGGTCTGCAAAGGGGAGCCATTCGCCATCGGCCTGGACGAAATCCACGGCCACGCCGTTGGCCGCGGCGCGGCGGCGGGCCTCG
>DATLYH010000170.1:0-13736 GCA_035575035.1 Gemmataceae bacterium | reverse complement strand
AACTGCGCCAGCCGCAGCGACGGAATGAAGCCGCCGCACTTCGACAACCGCAGGTTGAACAAATCACAGCTGCCCATCGCCACGGCCCGTTCCGCGTCCGCCAGGCTGCACAACGACTCGTCCAGCATGATCGGCACCGCCACCTGCTTGCGGACCTCGGCTAGGGTGTCCACCTCGGCATGAGGCACCGGCTGCTCCACCGCGCTGATCCGGGCCGGCTCCAGGGCGCGGATGCGCTCGACAGCCTCGGCGGCCGACCAGGCTTCGTTGGCATCAACCCGCAGATCGATCGTATGCCCGATGCAGGCGCGGATGGTCCGCAACCGAGCGGTATCGTCCTGCCCGGCGATGCCCACCTTCACCTTCACCTGGCGGAAACGATAGATTCGCGCCCGCCAGGAAGCGAGGCGCAGCTTGAACCCGATCGCCGACAGGATGACCCCGCTGTAGCGGACCTCGGGGCGGGGTTGGTAGAGTTCGGGGGCCAGCAGGCGGGTGACAGCCGCGAGCGGCTCGCCGAAGCGCCGGCCGTAGGCGTCAAGGATGGCCAGCTCCACGGCGCAGCGGGCGGCGTTCCCCAGACAGCCGCGGTCATCGCCCGGCACCGGCGCCAGCCGCAGCCGCTCGGCCAGAGCGACCGCCTGAGGGAAATCCCGGCACCGCTCCAGCTGGGCGGCCAGGTCGCTGCGGCGCAGCAGGTCGATGTCGGCGTCGATGGTTTCGCCGGTGACATACTCGCGCGGCACCCCTTCGCCGTAGCCCTCAGTGCGGTCGTCGAGCACGCAGCGGACCACCAGGTTGTCGGTCTCGGCCCGGGTGTGGGAGGCGTGGCGGATCGGCTTCCGTAACGGGATGCGCACGACAAAGGCGGTCAGCTCCACAACACCCATGAATCCCTCCGCCGCTCAACCGCTGAACCTGAAGGCCAGCCCATTTTATCCTCGGATGTCGGAAACCTCTATCCTTGCGCTGAACTCCGTCGCACCCATAGTCGAAGTCGCTCAACCGGGGACTCCGACCATAACCAAGGTCGCCCGTGCCCTGGCCTGTTCGCGCTAAGAAGGATTAACAGGGTAGACAGGTCGGTGTAAACCTCGGTTAGCAAGGAGGACGAGACCTTGGCACTTCTCTGGAATTGCGCCTCCTTCCAGGTGGTACCGGCTGACAGCCGGTGCCACGGTTGGCGTTTGGCGGGGGCGCGGGATGTAAATCCATTGCATCTGGAAGGATACATCGGTTTTCATGCGGAAAAGTGGGAGGCGGCGGGAGCGGGGTTTCAGGTGTCGATCGGAACATTCTTCGTTTGGCACGAGAATTGTGCTCATCCGTAGTCAACTCCCCGAGTTCGGGAGCAGCGGTGCCTCATAGCCGAACTTGCCTGAGTTCGGGAACCAATGGTTGCCCCCGAAGGCAGACGACTTCGGCTACGGTCAGAGTCCTCATTGGGCTTCCTGGCGGTGCCTAGACCTTCCCTTTCCTGGAACAAGACGTGAGGCGCCCGCCTATACTACGACGCCGCCATGCACTGAACCTTCTCCTCGTGACAAGGTGGCACCGGCTGTCAGCCGGTGCCACGACAGCCGGTGCCATTGTGTTACCGTGTCACGTCCGGGGTGGCCGCCCCCCTGTTCCCCTCGCTCCTGCCCCAGCGAGCGGCCCGCGTGAGCGGGCCGGTGAATCCCGCAGTGCTTCAACCGGCCGGCTCACGCCGGCCGCTCACCCCCAGCGGGAGCGAGCCGGTGAATCCCGCAGTACTTCGACCGGCCGGCTCACGCCGGCCGCTCACAGGCGCCGGTGCCACCGGGTGGTAGGCGGCACCCGACGGAAGCGGCGGTTTGCTGCGACTGTTGCAACCGGCGTATCCGTCAAACCTTCACTTAAAAAATTCGGTCATTTTCCTTGCGGCCGGTCTGGGGGGCAATTAGATATCATCGTTTAGGTTGCGCAGAAAAGTTTTTCCGGAGCAGAAATGATCCAACGCTAAACACCGATAGCCCACTGGCCTATCGTTTGCCTCTTCTGCGTCAATTAGCTGGAACACTCGCGGGGGGTCGTCGAATGCGCTTCTTCAATTCAGCTCGCTGGTTGCGGTCATCCTCGGGTCGGCGGGTCAGGAGGAATCGGAAACGGAAACCCGAGGTCGTCCGCTTGGAACTGGAGTTTCTGGAGGACCGCACCTTGCTGGCGGTCCTGCCGGCGGCGACGGTCACCAACCAACAACCTCTCCCGTCTCCAGTTAGCCCGCTGATCGATGCCCAGGTCGCCATCAACCCGACTAACCCGCAGAAGCTGGTCGCGGTGGCCAGCTACAACCCTGCTACCCCGGACCCCATCACCAACATCCCGGGCCTTCGCATCTGGTACTCCATCAACGGCGGCACCACCTGGTCGCCTAACCCCCTGATCGTCAATAACCTGCTCGATCCCACTGATTTCTCCTCCCCCCAAATTCCTTTTGCCCGCAACGAGCACCCGAGTCTAGCCTTCGACACGCTGCATAATTTTTACATTGTCTCCGCCCAACACAACGTCGCCAACACCAGCGGCGCCATTGTCCTGGTCAAGTACAACTTCAGCGGCAATGCCCCCACCCTGGTGGACCTGGATCCGTCCACCCCGGGGATCAATCCTTATGTTTTCTACCGCTGGTTCAATGATGACCCGGCGTTCAACCCGGTGGTGGCGATCGACACCAACGTGCCCAGCTTCACCGATCCGCAAACCGGGGCCGTGCAGCAGGACAGCCTGGCCAATACGTTGCCGGACCGGTCTGGGAACCCCCAGCCCAAGGCGATTTACGTAGCCTGGAATACTCTCTTCACCCAGCCGCAGGCCACCCCCCAGCCCCCTCCCCTGAGCCGTATTTGGGTAGCCGCCTCGGACGACGGCGGGTTCAACTTTACCACCCTGCAATATGTCTCGGGCGGCTTGCCGGCCGCCGCGCCACAGATCGCCTTCACCCAGGGATCGGCCGACGGTCGCGTGCCCGGAGGCCGGCTGCTGTTCTTCTGGAGCGGTTCCTCCACCACGTTCCCCAATCCGGTGGTGTTTGACCGCATTGTGATGGACTCCAGCGCTCCGGACGGCGGCGTGCCCACCGCGCCGGCAGCGGCGGCCCAGGTGTTCACCGGCGCCGGCGGCACCATCCTCGACGCCACGGTGCCGGGGATGCCTCCGCCGAACAACACCCCCCGGTTCAACCCGTTTTCCATCAACGTGAACATCACGGACCCGAATTTCGGGACCCTGAACGATCTCGATGTCACTGTCAACCTGAGGCATCCCAACCTTAGCCAACTCAGCATCACGCTCACTTCCCCGGGCGGTCAGACCATTACATTGCTGCGCAACGCCCTCAACCCGGTCGATAACAGTACCATCATGAACCAGGGGGTGACCGGCGCTAACCTTGGCGTGCTCATCGGCGGCACGAACAATGCCGTGACGCACCCGGTCGGTACGGTGTTCAACGATCAGGCTGCGCGCTCGATCCGGGACGGAGGGGCCTCAGCCCCATTCATCGGCCACTTTCGGACGGAAACCAACAGCCTGAGTGTCTTCAACGGCCTGACGGCGGCCCAGCTGAACGGGACGTGGACCCTGACCATCATCGACAACATCAACGACGGCACCACCCCGCCGGTCCAGTTCCTGGACAGCTGGTCGCTGAACTTCACCAGTCGCATCAGCACCACCGGGTTCGGCCCCGACCAGACCCTGCCTGCGACATATACCGACCCAGCCAACAACAACCGCCCAAAGACGACGGTCAACGGCTCGGCGACCAATGTCTACCCGCTGGTCAACGCCGCCTCGGGCACCCCAGGTGTTGGGCCGGGGATTTCCGTGGCCGTCGATAACACCCTGGGTTCGTTCAGCCCCCATCAGGGGACCATCTATGTCGCCTACACCGGCTACCGCTCCGCGTCCGTCTTTCAGAACACCCCTAACGACACGGATGTATTTTTGATGAAGTCAACCAACGGCGGGGCCAGCTGGACCGACGGCATGGGCTTCCCCGGCTTCCAGACGCGACTCAACGACGACTCGCCGGCCGACTTTTTCTCCGAAGGCAACCGGCCGCAGTTCATGCCCCGCCTGGCCGTGGATCCGGTCACCGGCACGCTGGTGGCCACCTGGTACGACGGCCGCTATGACCCCGCCCAGGCCCGAATGGCGAACTTCCTGGCCACCAGCATTGACGGTGGGGCGACGTTCAGCCCCCAGGTCTTCCTCAACGAGCCCAAGACCGCCATCGACGCCATCACCCGCCAGACGATCATCATCGAACCGGTGCCTGGCAACCAGAGTCAGGCCGGGGCGCTGGGCTTCGGCGACTACCAGGGACTGGTGGCCTACGGCGGCAGGGCTTACGCCGCCTTCGCCAGCAACCGCAACGAAGCAGGCACCCGCATCTTCATCCCCATCGCCACCTTTGCGGCCGGCCCGCGGATCATCGCCGGCGACATGGGCCCCATCACCGGCACCTTTGTGGCGGCCACTTCGATCTTGGATCCCGGCTTCGGCTACACCGTGGGCGATCTCCTCACGTTCTCGGGCGGCGTGGGGACGGCGGCACAGCTCCGTGTGGCGGCCGTGGACTCGGCCGGAGGCATTCTCCGGGTTGAGCAACTGACGCCGGGGTCGTACACGACCTTGCCGTCAACCACCGTGACGGGCGGCACCGGCCTCTTCGCTGCCATCAACTACGTCCCCTACAATAACACGTTCACCAGCGACGGCACGCGTCGGTTCACCGGGTTTGTGGTGCAGTTCGACCGCCCGGTAGACCCCGCCACCTTCACCGGCGACGACATCACCCTGCAGTATCGCGATACCGTCACGCCGACCTCCTCGCCGGCCAACTTGACCCTCAGCGGCGCCGCCAACTTCACCATCACTCCCCTGGACCTCAGTGCCTCCTGGGGGCCCAACCCGATCGCCGGCATGGCCAGCCGTTTCCTCGTCAACCTCAGCACTCCCCTGAGTGGCGTGGGAACCTACAGCTACGCCATCGGCCCCGCCATTAACGACCGCATCCGTCAGCGGGGCACCATGGCCGGCGGCGGCAGCGGGGCCATCTTCACAGCCTCAGGCCCCAACATCAATCTGCGGGTTCCGCCGTCCGGGACCGGAGGGACCCTGGGCGGCGTCGTCTGGCCCACCCCGCCCGCGAACAACGCCGACACCACCACCTCGGCCATCACCGTCAGCGGGCTGACCACCCCTATCACCGACATCAACGTGGCTGTCCGGGTCACGCACACCTTCAATGCTGACCTCTCCATGCGGCTGGTTGCCCCCAACGGCACTACGGTGCTGCTGACCACCTTGCATGGAGGGGGCGGCAGCGACGGCTACGCCAACACGATCTTCGACGATCAAGCGTTCATCCCGATCGCCAGCGATCCACCTCCTCCCTTTACGCAGGTGCAGCCCGAAGAGAGTCTGAGCATCCTCAACGGGATGCCGCCGGCGGTGGCCAACGGCACCTGGTATTTGCAAGTCAATGATCAGTTCGGCCTTGACATCGGAACGCTGCTCGGTTGGTCGCTGATCGTTAACGGCGGCCCGGCAGTCCTGAACGCCGGCAACCTGATGGACCAGAACCACAACGCCATCACCACCGAGATCCCGACCGACATCTTTGCCGTGCCCACGCCGGTCAACGGTGCTCCCTTCGAACTCCCCTACGACCAGGACACGCTGCCGCTGATCATCCCCGGGCCGCACGTTGTCCGCACCAGCGTACCCAACAACCCGCCCACCCCCGACAACCTGGTGCTCAACGGCACCAACAACGCCGTCGATATCACCTTCGACCGGGACATCGTGCCGACGAGCTTCACGACGGCGAATATCCTGCGCGTGGTGGGACCGGTTGGGCCCATCACCACCTACACCGCCAGCATGCCGGCAACGCCTATCCCGGACGGCGGCACACTGAACGCGACGTTGACGGTGACCGATTCCCTGGTCGTCAACGACCTGGCGGTGCGGGTCAACCTCAGCCATGCACAAGTATCCGACCTGACTGTCCTGCTGGTTGCCCCGGATGGGACGCTGGTGCAGCTGCTCGACGGCGGAACGGGGGCCAACCTCACCGACACGATTTTCGACGGCTACGCGGCCACATCGGTCGTCGCCGGCACCGGGCCGTACAGCGGCATCTTCCGTCCCGCGGCGGGAGTGGTGACGGCGACCATTGTGTCCGGGGGGAGCGGCTACGCCGTCGGCGATATCCTCACCGTCCAGGGAGGCACGTTCGCCACGCCGGCGCAGCTTCGGGTGACCATGGTTGGGGCCGGCGGGGCGATCACCGCCGTCGCGGTGGTCCGACCCGGCGGATACGCCGTCGGGCCGACTAACCCGGTGAGCGTCACGGGGGGAACCGGCACTGGGGCCACGTTCACCCTGACCTTTGGCCCGGGCCTCAGCGCCTTCAACCGCAAAAATTACCAGGGAACCTGGACCCTTCGCATCATCGACAATGTGGCTAACGGCATCGCCGGCACCTTGAATGGCTGGTCGTTGAACCCGTTCACCGTCACGCCCAACCCGCCCGGGGGGACGCCGAACCGGACCTTCCGCATCACCATTCCCACCCAGTCGCTGAGCGGTACGTATTCGATCGTGCTCGGCCCGGACGCCCAGGGAAACTACATCCGGGACGTCAACGGCAACCGGGCCGATACCAACTTCAATGCCGGCGTCGATCTGCTCCGCGGCGGCGACCCCAACAACCGGACGCTCTTGCCGGTGACGTTTACTTCGGGGACCGTCAACCTGCCGCTGCCCGCCGGCCAGACCGTCGATGCCCGGATCAATGTGCCGCAAAGTTTCCTGGTGCAGGGTGTCACCGTCCAGTTGACGATCCAGCACCAGCACATTCCCGACCTGGAGGCAACGCTCATCGCCCCCGATGGGACCGCCGTCAAACTGTTCACCAACGTCGGCAACACCGGGAGCGTGCCGCATGCCAACTTCACCGGGACCGTCTTCGACGACGCGGCCAACTTCCCGATCCAGCTGGCCCCGACCCAGCCCGGCATCGGTATTGGCCCCGGCCCGTTCAACCCGCAGTTGCCGCTGAGCACCTTCAAGAACCACGGCTCGCAGGGGAACTGGGTCCTCTCCATCAAGAGCAACTCCTCAACGCTCAACGGCACCCTGGTCAGCTGGAACCTGACCCTGAAGAATTCCATACCCGGCTCCGGTCTGGGGGAGCAGCTCATCGACCAGATCGTGACCGGCTTCCGCATCTTCACGCAGGACCCGACCAATCCGGTGTCGCAGCAGTCCTGGACGGCGGTTGGTCCAGCGCCGATCACCCCCCAGACGCCGGAGGATTTCTTCACCGGCACGGGGCGGATCGGCGGCCTGGCCCTGGACCCGTCGGACCCGTCCGGGAACACCGTCTACGTCAGTGGCGCCAGCGGCGGCGTCTGGAAGACAACCAACTTCCTCACCACCGACCCGAACGGGCCGACCTGGATACCGCTCACCGACTTCGGCCCCGGCTTCAGCCTGAACACCGGCAGCATCGCCGTCTTCGGCCGCAACAACGACCCCAACCAGTCGATCATCTTCGTGGCCACCGGCGAGGGGGACAGCCTGGCCCCGCCCGGCCTGGGACAACTCACCGGCGGTACGCCGGGCGTGGGCTTCCTCCGCTCCACCGACGGCGGCCGGACCTGGCGGGTGCTTGACAGCACCGTCAACGCCGACGCTCAGGGGAACATCCTGCCGATTAACTCGCCCCTCCGCGACCGCCGGTTTGTGGGCACGCGGGGGTTCAAGGTCATTGTCGATCCCAAGCCTCAGGCCAACGGCGAGGTGATTGTCTATGCGGCGATCAGCGGGACCAACGGCGGCCTCTACCGCAGCAATGACACCGGCAAGACCTGGACGTTGATCCGCGCCGGCCAGGCGACCGACGTGGTGCTGGCCGCCGGCAGCGCCGACGCCAGCGGCAACCTCCAAATCCTGTATGCTGCCTTTGCCGGCGAGGGGGTCTTTTACACCACCAGCGCCCCCACCGCGACCAGCCTGAGCATCCGGAACGGCGGCCAGGGGGCCCCGGTCCGCCGCGACGTCGATCCCCGGCCTTCCGGCCCCGACGTCGCCATCCCGGTGGTGATCCCCGCCAGCGTCACCAACCCCAGCCCCTCGGGGGCCAATGGCCGCATTGTGCTGGCTGTGCCGGCCCTGACCGGCAACCCGCTTCAGGACACCCTGTACCAGGGGTGGCTGTACGCTGCCGTTGTCGGCACCAACAACGCCCTGATCGGCCTTTACCAGACCAAGGACTACGGCCTCAACTGGACCCGGGTCCGCATCCCGGTTCGCATCCCCGCTGGGGGGACCGCGGCCAATCAGATCGGCACCAAC
This sequence comes from Gemmataceae bacterium, assembly GCA_035575035.1. GTDB lineage: Bacteria > Planctomycetota > Planctomycetia > Gemmatales > Gemmataceae > DATLYH01. The sequence continues at coordinate 5,345 of DATLYH010000170.1, read as the reverse complement.
GACGACCGCGGGCCCAACTCCACCACCGGCGATTACAACGTGCTCGGCACGCAGGGCAACTACAACATCAGTCTGGCCGTTGACCCCAACAATCCCAATGTGGTCTATATCGGGGGACAAGGCAGCCCCACCAACCCCTACCGCTTCATCCGCGTTGACACTACCACCATCTCGGATGCGCATGCCCTGGTCGCCTACGACAACAACAATAATGACGGCGGGTTGACCCAGTTCGCCACGACGGGGAACGTCTCCGTCAAGACGGGGGGCACCTCGGTCTGGACGGGGCGCGCACTTGGCCCAGGGCAGCCCTACGGTCTGCTCATAGCTAACGACCCGATCACGCCTCCGCGCTCGTCCATCTTCAACATGCTGCGCGACCCGGACAACCCGTTCGTAACGCCCGCGTCGCTGCAGTTCACCAACGTCGCTCAGTTCAACAACGATGGGAGCAACACCCGCTGGAGGGGGTACGGCGACGCCGCGGTCGTCGGCCCCGATCTTGCCCTGGGGTTCGGCGGCAACGACCACCACGAGTTGGTCGTCTTCCGCGACCCGCTGACCGGGCACACGCGCCTGATCGCCGGCAACGACCACGGCGTCTGGACCAGTGTCGATCGGGGAGATGGCACCTTGCACCGGGGAATCGGCACGGCTCCGGCCGTCTTCGGCAGCCGCAACGGCAACTTGCAGATCACGCAGTTCTACTATGGCGCTGCCCAGCCGAGCGTGCTGGCCGCCGACATTGCCGGGGCGCTCTTCTACGGCAACAGCCAGGATACCGGCTTCCCCCGGTCCGACCCGGGCGTACTGGACAACGGCAACCTGGACTGGTTCCATAGCGCTCGCGGCGACGGCGGCGGGGTGGCGACCGATCAGACCGGCCGGGGCACGGTGTACTTCGAGAAATGGCCCTGCTGCGGGGCGACCCCGCTGCGCAGCGATTTCTTCCTGGTGGAGGGAGAGGAGCCGGGCTTCCCGCAAGTGAGCCGCGTCACCGGCCTGCTGCAACCGGGCGATGACCCGGTGGTCGAGGCGGGGCAGTGGCGCAGCGGCACCATCAATTTCGCCGTCAACCCCATCGACCCTTCGGCCATTGTGATCAGCTCGTTTGCCGGCCGCATCTTCCGCACACACGGGCCGACGACCGGCTACGGCAAGCAGTGGTTCCCCATCGCCGACCCCACCGACCTGGACGGGACGCAATCGCTGGCCATGGCCTTCGGCGCTCCCGCACCGGGTTCCAACATCCTCAACGATTTCATCTACGTCGGCACCCTCGGTGGCCGGATCTTTGTCACCTTTGTCGGCGGCGGCGTCGGCGGCGGCCCGACCGTCTGGCGGGACATCTCGGCCGGTCTCAGCGGCGGGGCGGTTCAGGCCATCGTGACCAATCCGAGCCGCGGCAGCCGCGAGGCCTACGCCGTCACCTCCGGCGGCGTCTTCTGGATGGCCGACTCCGCCGCCCCCGGCGCTACCTGGGTGAACATCACCGGCAACCTCTTCAGCACGGCGCTCGGACGGCCCCTCTACAACGACCCCGCCGAGGTCACCGCTACCCTTCGCCCCGGCACCCTCAAGGCCCTCCAGGCCGACTGGCGCTACGCCATTCCCGATGACCTGAACAACCCGACCGGCCCGAAGCACCCGGTGCTCTACGTCGGCGGCGAGGGAGGCGTCTTCCGGTCGCTGGACAAGGGCGTGACCTGGACCTGGTTCCCCAACGTGGCCATCGACGGGGCCCGGCAGGACGGTGGTTTCTTGCCCAGCGCCGATGTCCGCGATCTCGACCTGGTCCTGGGCAACATCAACCCGGCCAACGGCAGGCCCTTCGAACCGTTCGGGCGGAACATGCTGGTGGCCACCACCTACGGCCGCGGCACCTGGGTCATCCGCCTGAACGACTCCATCCGCCTGGCCAACGGCGACCCGCTCAGCAAGTATGCCGTCACCCCGGTCTCCGGCCCCCACGTGGTGTCCGTCAGCCAGGTCGGGACCGGCTCGACGGTGACCGGCATCCAGGTCACTTTCAGCGGGCCGGTCGATCCGGTGACCTTCACCACCGCCGACGTGCTCAGCGTCACCGGACCAACCGGGGCCCCCGTGATGGTGGCCCAGGTCATCGATCCCACCCCGGGGCCGGGCAATCGTCCCTACAATGATTTCCAGATCATCTTCACGACGCCGCAGCCGGCCGGCCTTTACCGCGTCACCTTGGGCCCGGTGATCTCCGACTACGCCGGCTATCAACTGGACCAGGATCAGGACTTCATTAACGGGGAAGCGACTGACGACGCATACTCGGCCCGCTTCCTGATCCAGCCCGGCACCAACAGCGCCCCCGTGCTGACCACCACGAGTGTGACGTTCCCTTCCATCCCCGAGGACATCACTCCCAGTGCCAACAACGGCACCAGCCTGCCCGCCTTCCTCGGTTCGATCATCACCGATGCCGACGATCCCAAGTTCGCTCCCAACCTGGCTCCGCGTGGCATCGCCGTGACCGGGGTGGACAACACCAACGGCGTCTGGCAGTACTCCACCGACGGTGGGACCACCTGGCTCGACTTCGGCAGCCCGTCGCCGACGGCGGCGCGGCTATTGGAGAGCGTGAGCACCAACCGCATTCGCTTCCAGCCCAACGCCAACTTTAGCGGCACGGCCACCTTCACCTTCCGCGCCTGGGACCTGACCAGCGGCCTGACGAGTACCGGCTCAGACGGCGGCACCGCCGACACCACCACCAATGGCGGCACCACTGCCTTCAGCACCGCCGTTGCCACCGCGACGATCACTGTCACCCTCCTCAACGAGCCGCCCAGCTTCACCAAGGGACCGGATCAGACTGTTCTGGAGGATGCCGGCCCGCAGACCGTACCGAACTGGGCGACCAATATCCTCCCCTATCCGCCGCCGCCTGCCGCGCCGGAGCTTGATGAGGCCGGCCAATCGCTGACCTTCCTGGTGAGCAATGACAACCCGGCCCTGTTTGCCGTCCCGCCAGCGATTGCGGCCAACGGCACCTTGACCTTCACGCCGGCGCCCAATGCCAATGGCTCGGCCACGGTCACGGTGCGGCTGCGCGACGACGGCGGCACGGCCAACGGCGGCAACGACACCAGCGCGCCGCAGACATTCACCATCACCGTGACCCCGGTCAACGATACCCCCAGCTTCACCAAGGGGCCCGATGTGACGGTGCAGCGGAATGCCCCCGCTCAGACGGTCCCCGGCTGGGCAACCAACATCTCGGCTGGCCCGGCCGACGAGTCCGGTCAGACGCTGACGTTCCAAATCACGGGCAACACCAACCCCAGCCTGTTCGCGGTGCCGCCGGCGGTGAGCCCGAGCGGCACGTTGACCTTCACGCCCGCTGCCAATACCTCCGGCTCCGCCGACATCACCGTGGTGCTCCGCGACAACGGCGGCACGGCCAATGGCGGCCAGGACACCTCGGCCCCCCAGACTTTCCGCATCAATGTCATCCCGGGGAACACGGTCACCACCATCACCAGCGCGGTCAACCCGTCGGGGTTTGGCCAGGCAGTGACCTTCACTGCCGTGGTTACGGTGGTGCCCCCCAGCGTGGGCACGCCCACCGGCACCGTCACCTTCCTCATCGATGGCACCCCCCGGACGCCGGACAGCCCTCTCAGCGGCGTCCAGGCGACCTTCACCATCGCCGACCTGTCCGTCGGCACCCACCAGGTCGAGGCCCGCTACAACGGCGATGCCAACTTCACCGCCAGTACTTCCACCCCCCTGACCCAGACCGTGGAGGAGGCCGACACCATCACCACCGTCACCTCCTCGGCGCCAGGGAATTCGTCATCCCCGGGTCAGGCAGTGACTTTCACGGCCACCGTCACCAGCGCCGAGGTTCCGGGTCTGGGGACGCCGACCGGGACGGTCAACTTCTTCGTCGATGGTGTTCTCCGGGCGGCGGACGTGCCCCTGGCGAACGGGACAGCGAGCTTCACGGCCAGCGACTTGACCCGAGGCAGGCACAGCATCACCGCCCAGTACAACGACAACGGCGATCCCAACTTCAAGTCCAGCCCTGTCTCGGCCGCACTGATCCATTCCGTCCGAACCGAAACCGGCACGGTGCTGAGTTCCAACCGGCCCGGCGTCGCCGCCGTCTTCGGCGAGGCGGTCATCACCGCCACGATCAATCCGCTATTTGCCAGCCCGTTGACCCCCACCGGTACCGTCACCTTCACGATTACCAACGCCGCCGCTCAGAAGACCCTAGTGGTGCCGCTGGTGAACGGAACGGCCGACCTGCCAGCCACGGCGCTGGATGTCGGCGTCAACACCATCACCGCCACCTACAGTGGCGATGCCGACTTCGAGCCCAGTCCGCCTTCGGCCTCGCTGAGCCAGACGGTCATCCCGGCCGACTCTGCCGTCACCCTGGCCGCGTCGGCCAACCCATCGTTCCTGGGCCAGACGGTGACCTTCACGGCCACTGTCGCCGCCGTCCCGCCGGGCAGCGGCACGCCGACCGGGACGGTCAACTTCTTCGTCGATGGTGTTCTCCGGGCGGCGAACGTGTCTCTGGCGAACGGGACGGCGAGCTTCACGGCCGGCGACCTGACCATAGGCAACCATACGATCCGGGCGGTCTACAACGGCAGCAGCAATTTCAATGGCAGCACGTCGGCCGACTTCAGCCAGCGGGTCGATCCCAACCCCTTGGTCTTCACGGCGCTGCCAACCCGTGTGATGTCGGGGAGCGCCTTCGCCGTGACGGTGGAGGTGCGGGACAGCTCAGGGAATCGGGTGACCAGCTTCAACGGCCCGGTGCTGCTGTCGCTGCAGGCGGGACCGGTCGGCGGCCGGCTCGGCGGCACGCTCCTGGTGAATGCCGTGGCCGGCGTGGCCCGGTTCACCGGCGTCACCCTGGACCGGGCCGGCGACTACACGCTGCAAGCCAGCACGCCGAGCATAGCCTCGTTCTCGGTGGCGCCGACGCCGATCACGGTGACAGCAAACCACCTGGCCGTCACCATCTTGCCCGCCGACCGGGTTCGCATCCGGAGGCCGTTCAGCATCCGGCTGAGGGCCCTGGATGTGACCGGCAACGTGGACGCTAACTTCACCGGACAGGTGGTCCTGACGCTCGTCCAGCGTCCGCGGCGAGGCGGGGTGATCGGTCCGCTGACCGTGGACATGGTACAGGGGACGGCCGAACTGACGGGTCTACGTTTGCGACGGACGGGGATCTATCTCTTCCAGGCGAATGTGGGCGGCTTGGTCCAGTTGATCCAGGTTCTCGGTCGCAGCCGGCGTGTGTAGCGCCGCCCGGCGTGAGCCGGCCGGTTCGGGCGAGCGGCCGGCGT
>DATLYH010000169.1:0-4089 GCA_035575035.1 Gemmataceae bacterium | reverse complement strand
GGCCGGTGTTAGGGCACCGGCCCGCTCACGCGGGCCGCTCGCCTGGAACAGAGTCTTCACTTCCTATTTCCCTATTCCCTATTCCCCACTCCCTATCTCCGAGGTGCCGATGCCGCCGTCATTCCTTCTTCAACGGCGTCGTCCACAAGTAAATGGTGTGCTCGCGCTCGCTTCCCGCCGGCGTGATGGTAATCGTTTGGTCCGGCTTGACGCCCCGCATGTCGAAATCGTGCGAGACGATCCGCGAGCCGGGCTTGAGCTTTTCCAGCTGCGGGATCAGTTTGACGTTCAACTCGGGCAGCAAGTAGAGCGTCACGACGCTGGCCGGGCTCAGGTCGAGGGTGAAGATGTCGGCCTGCTTGATCTCGACCAGTTTCTCGACATTGTTTTTCTTGACGTTTTCCAGCGACTCCTTGACCCGCTCTGGGTCGATGTCGAAACCGACTGCCTTGCAGCCGTACTTCTTGGCGGCCGTGACGACGATCCGGCCATCGCCACAGCCGAGGTCGTAGACCACGTCGTCCTTGGTGACCTTGGCCAGCTCGAGCATCTTCTCCACCACTTCTTGGGGCGTCGGCACGAAGATGACATCCGGCTCGCGGAACTTCTTGTCGCTGTCGCGTGCCGTCTCCTCACGGGTCAGGTCAACCTCGACCTCCTCGCCGGGCTTGACCCGGACGGTGCGTTCGACCGTCACCGGCTTGCCGTCCTGAGTCCAGGTCGCCTTGATGCTGTAGACGTAGGTCTTGCCGACCTCGACCGGCGGCGAGATGAAGCGGCGGACGGGTCCGGTCTGCTTGGTCTTGGCCCCTTCGATCTCGACTTCGGCATTGGCCGGCACCATCACCTTGAGGCGGACCGGCTGGGCCTTGACCGGCTCCTGGGCTGCCCATAGCGCGGTCAGGTACAGACCGGCCAATCCCGCCAGGGCGAGGGTCAGGTTGCGACGCATGGGTGCTCCTCCTTTCGCAATACCGAGAACTTCCGAACGGCCGACTGCTGGTCGCCTTGGTCGGCAGCGGACGATTGAACGTTGCGGCCCTCAGTAGCGCGCCGGGCTTGTTGCTGCGGCTGAGGGGAGCTTCTCCACGGCCGCCCGTCGGGTGGAGACGAAGTAAAGCGGCACGCCGATCAACAGGGGAACCACGCCAAACAGCGCCAGCCATTCGGCCCACTCCGTGGACTTGTACAGCATGTAGACGCACATCAGGCAGAAGATAAAAGGGAGGAAGGGGTAGAACGGCACCGCGAACGGTCGGGTCAGATGCCGGTCCTTTTCCCGCAGCGCAAACAGGGACAGGCCTGTCAGCAGGAAAAACAGCCAGAACACCGGCGCCGTACCGCTGACCAGGGTGCCGAAGCCGCCGCCGTATTTCTCCCAGTTGATCCCCTGCAGGCCGGCTGCCGTCAGGACCTGGTCAATAACCTGTTGCCCCTCGGTGGTCCCGACCACAGCAATCATGGTTAGGGCGATCAACGCCTGGACCAGGAGCGACCAGTGGGGGACCCCCAGGCGGGGATGCCACTGCCCCAACCAGGCGAAGACGCTGTGCTCCGACCCCAGGGTGGAGTAGACGCGCGAGCCGGTGAAGATCAGGCCGTTCAGGGCGCCCAGGGCCGAGATCATGACCAACACGCTGATCCCGGTGGCGCCGGCCGAGCCCCCGGTATTTTCCAGTAACCGGGCGGCAATGTTCCCCGGCTTGCGGGCCTCCTCGAACCCCAGGCCGAGCAGATAGGCGGCATTGACCAGTAGGTAAATGAGCATGATGCTGCCGGTGCCCAGGAGCAGGGCCCGGGGAATGTTCCGCCGCGGTTCACGGACCTCGGCGGCCACGAAGGCTGCGTCATTCCAGCCGCCGTAGGTATACAGCACCAGGATGATCGCCAGGGCTCCCCAACCGATTCCCGGTTGGGAATCGCCCGCGGCCCACTTCTGAGGTTGTCCGTGGAAGAACCCGGCCACCACGATGCCACCCAGGCCCAGCACCTTGGCGGCCGTCAACAGGTTCTGGACCCCTTTGCCGAATACCACCCCCAGCAAATTAAGGACCGACAGGACCACCACCGCCAGCATGGCCAGAGCAACGATCAACCCTTCCCCGAGGTTCCAGATCCCGGCGGCATATTTGGCGAAGACGTAGGCCATTGCCCCGATGCTGCCGGTGAGGATGACGGCCAGCTGCGCCCAGCCGAAGAGGAAACCGACCCAGGGGCCAAAGGCCCGTGTCAGGTAGACATAATCGCCTCCCTCGCGGGGATAGGTCGTGGCCAGCTCGGCATAGCAGAGGGCGCCGACCAGGGCCAGCAGCCCGCCGATGACCCAGATCACCAGCCCCATCCAGACATTGGGTACGTTGCTGAAGATCAGCCAGGGAGATTCGTAGATCCCGGCGCCGATGACGATGCCGATGATGATGCTGACCGCATCCCACAGCCCTAGCTGGGGCTTGACGGGTTGGGCTTCGTTGTGAGGTTGATCCATTCGCGGGTCTCCGCCGGTTCACCGGGCGATACGGTTTTCGTTGTATTCGAGCCGAGGCCCGGAAGCCAGCCAATCCAGCCCCGATTCCCAGCCGGTTCACGTTGTCTTGCCGGGCGCGGGAGCCTAAAATCACCGAGGAACGGGTCCCCCAACGGCGGGGCCTTTCTCAAGCACAAGCGCGACGGCCGCCATGAACCCCCATCCCACCTCCGAGCATGCTCTCTACCTGGTGCTGTTCGTCACCAACAGCGGCGGCTGGTGACGCGGCGGCCCATTCCTCCCTCCGTGCTTCCCCACGGCGTTTTCATCCTATCCCAGGTGGACGGGCACGGGCAGCGATTCGACGGTCTGCTCCGCGCCCCGGCTCGCCATGTTCGGGAGGTATATCATGGCTGCTCCGCCGACGACTTCGCCGTTGGCCGTCCTTGGACGACTCACCTGGATGATGTTTGGTCCGCTCGCCCTCCTGCTGGCCGCTTGGGGCGTCGTCAGCAAGGGGGGCGGTTGGCTGACAACCGCCGACTTGGCTTACCTCGCCGTCCTCGCGGCCATGCTGCTGGGGCGCTGGTTGGAGTTCCGGGGCGGCAGCCCACAAAAGGCAACCGGGGAGCCGGCGACGCCGGCAGACCTTCGCCGCTATGTCATCTTCACCCTGGTCATCGGCCTTGGGGTCTGGGTGGTCGCAAACCTCCTCGGCAACTACTGGCTGGCGCGGTGAGGCAGATTCGTGCCGTTGGAAGGGTTCAGCAGCGCAGGATGCGCCCCTGGCCGTCGGTGAGGTACTCGGCAAGGTGCCAGTGATAGTGGCCGTCCGGGTCGCGGGCGCCGCCGAAAAACGACGTTCCTTCACGGGGCAGATCGTCCCATCGGCGGGCAGCCGTGAATAGCAGGCGGTCGGCCGCAGCCCATGCCGCCTCGAACCGGGCCAAGGGCAACCGCTCCTTTACCCTCAACCCCGCTCCCCCCTCAAGGAAAGGGGAGGATTGCTTGCTCCCCTCCCCTCCGCTTCGGGGGAGGGGGATGGGAGCTGAGGGGGCAACCGACGCCTCGGGCTCGCCCACTTCCAGCCAGGGCTCATCCGGGTCCTGGGCGTGGAGGCCGTGCAGCTGGAACAGCACTGGTCCGCCGACATCGTCCCCCGGTCGCAAACCGGCCAGTGGGACCAGGACCAGCGGCCCCTGGCGGAGGTATTCCTGAAGTGCCTGTAGGGTTCCGGACTCGACCTGCGCCGGCAGCCGATAGCCAGCCAGGAGCAGCCGCGAAGCTGCTTGGCAGCTTAGCGCGGGGAAGGTGTCATTCTCCGGTTGGCGGAGCAGGCCAAGCCCGACCGCCTTGTCACGGACCTGCCGGGCGCTGACGGGGCAGTTGAGTAGGGTGGTGATCGCACGGGACAGTATTTCGAGGGAACAGAAGCCAGTCGATGAGACGGCCTCCGTGCCCGGCACCCGGCCCGCGCCGCCTCTTGGCGAGCCGACGGCTTCAACCGCCATTGCCGCCTCCCGATTCGTATCGTCGAGTCGGTGGGATGGGAACCGTTTTCCTTTTAACCACTAGCCGCCTGCGGGTCAACAGCGTAGGTATCTCATCGGTCTCGCTTGGTCCCG
>DATLYH010000168.1:0-13211 GCA_035575035.1 Gemmataceae bacterium | reverse complement strand
ATCGGCAATATCGACCTGGAGGCCCCGAACACGCCGGCGATGGACGCACCGAGTCCGTATCAGATCGTGCCCAGGCAGCCGGCCCCCGGCCTGCACGGCATGAGGCCCGGCGCCCCGACCATGCCCGGTGGGATGGCGCCGATGCCCCCGGGCGCCGCTATGCCGCCGCGGATGCCGCCCGGCATGCCCACGCCCCCGGCGCTGCCGACCAACCTGATGCCGCCGCAGCCCCAGCCGCCGCGTCCCGCCGGTCCCGTCGGTCAGGCCCCGACTACATCGGACACTCAGCAGGTGAATTACATGCCGGCCGGCCGGCCGCCGACGCCCGCCGAGCTGGCCGCCCAGGATACAGGAGCCCCGCCGCCCGAGAAGAAGCCCGCCCAGCGTCGCGGCCTGTTTAGCTGGGGCTCGGACAAGACGAAGTGACGTTCTTCAGCAGGCGGAAGGGTGAGGGCGGGTCGGAGCCCGGAGGCGACGGGTCTTTCGATCCGAGCCCGGCGCGTGAGCGACAGGAGACGGCTCTCCCCGTTGCGGACGCTCCGGGCTCTGCCAGCGCACGCTCCCGACCCTCCGCCCGCTCTGTTTCTCCCGCCTCCATACCGCCCCTGCGAACCGCGGTCGAAAGCCCGACCGGACAGACGCAGCGGCCGCTGGAAGGACTCATGTTCCCTCGTTTCCCTCTTGTCGCCGTGCTGACACTGGCCTTCCTCGCCCCGGCCGCCCGGCCCCAGGCGCCGCCGCCGCTGCCGGCCCTGGGCCCGGCGCCGCTTTTGTATGTGCGCTTCACCGGACCGGCCGGGCTGCGGGCCACGTTCTATCGCGGACAGACGGCGATGGCGTTCAACGCGCCGGTCACAGTGGGACTCCGGCCCGGGTTTCTCTACCGTATCCAGCTGACCGGTTGGGCCGCATACCCCGGCCTGGCCCTCTATCCGAGTCTGGAAGTCTGCGGTACCCTCTGTCTGCCGCCGAAGGTGGGCGGGGCCGACCATCCTGCCGTGGTGCCGATCACCGAGCAGGACGTGGAGCGCGTGCTCGCCGGCTCACTGGTCACCAAGGTGATCTATCTGGAAGACCCGGAGCGGCCCCTCCCCGGCGCTACCCAGCCCGATCTGCCTGTGGAGATCGACTTGCCTCCCGGCACCGACCTGATGACCGAGGCGCGGCTGCGCGGCCGGCCGATGCTGATCGTGCGCCTGGGGCAGCGCGAAGTCAGCGCCGAAGAATTGGCTCGGGCCTCGGTGCCGGGAACGGTGCTGCTTCCCGGCGAGAAGGTGTTGCCGGCGCCGCCGATATCGCCCTGCGTCCCTTGGGCCGGCCGGAAATTCTACGACCCGCACTTGGGACCGAGGCCGCTGACGGAGGAGTGTCTGCACGACGGCGGCGACATCTGGCCGAAGGCGGGTTTCGGTCCTGACGGCCGGCTCCGCAATGTCGATCCGTCCGATACGGTGGCCGAATACGCCGACAGCCACGGCCGCCGTCATGTCGCCGTCTCCAACCGTGTCTGTCTCTGCGTGCCGCGTTTCGTCGTGCTACGGAGCGAATGTCCGCTGGCCCGGCATGAAGCGGTTCTTGGCCCGGAGGCGGCCCGGCTGGTCAAGGGACAGGGGGAAGTTGCGATGCGTCTGCCGGTCCGGCAGACGGAGCAGTACAAGCCGGTCATGGCCGTGCAAGGCCGGAAGCGCCCCAACGAAGTGGTAGCCCGGGAAGGCGTCGTTGTGCTGACCGCCGTGGAGGTGCTGGAGGCGGTGGAGATGGTGATCGGCCCGGCCGAGTTGCTGGGGACGACGGCCGCCCGCACCCTGACACAGGCCGAGCAGACGCGGCTGCTGCGCCAGATCGAGCTGGCCCGCGAACTGAGCGCCGCAAAGGGGACGCAGGAGGTAATCCAGACTCAGGGGCCGGCGGTGATTGGACGGGTCAAGGGGCTGGAGGTGATCGGCTCGGTAGTCGCGACGCGCGAGCTGACCGTTTGTTGCAACGAGCCGCCCTGCCCGCCCGACAAGCCATTGGTCCTGTTCAAATGGGCCGACGCCCAGACGGCCCAGGTTGGCGACGTGGTGACATTTTACCTGAAGTACAGCAACCACGGCGGCCAGCCGATCAGCGATGTGGCCGTGGTGGACAGCCTGACCGGCCGGCTGGAGTACGTTCCCGGCAGTGCCCGGTCGAGCCGCGCGGCCGTCTTCACGATGCAGGAAAACGAGGCGGGCTCGGTGATCTTGCGCTGGGAGATCAGCGGCCGGCTCCTTCCCGGCGAGAGCGGCGTGGTCAGCTTCCAGGCGCGGGTTCGCTAATCCGCCCGGGAGCATTCGTTTGCGGCGCCCGGAGCGTTCGTTTTTCCAGAGCCCGGAGCGTCAGCGACGGGATGACGTGGCGCCGCCCCACGGTTCAGTGCCGGTCAACTGCCCTCTCACCACCCTACGCCCTTCTCTCCCGCGTCAATCCAGGGAAAAGCCGGCCCGCCCTTTGCCCATCCCTGCGCGCCGGTCGGCATCGCGGCGGAACGAGCCTTTGTAGTAGAATGACACCGATGGAGGAATTCATGCCCGTAACAGCCCTTGTCCCGTCTGGCCTCGACAGTCTCAAGGACCTGACGCGCCTGGTGCAGACGGCCGAGGGATTCCAGTCGGTGATAACGGCCCTGACGAAGGGCCACAGCGCCACCATCGACGGCGCCTGGGGATCGTCGGCGGGGGTGGCGGCCGCCGCCCTGGGGGTGCATGCGCCGCGCACCCTTCTGATCGCCATCGCCCACCCCCGCGACCTGGACGGTTGGGGCGACGACATCGCCGGCTTCGCCGGTCTGCGCCCGACCATCTTCCCCGCTTGGGACCATCTTCCCGACGACCGCACCATCGTTGATGAGGTGGCCGGCCAGCGCCTCCGCCTCCTCAAGCAACTCGACGCCGCCGAGCCGCCGCGCTACGTCCTGACCACCATCCAGGCCCTCCTTCAGCCGGTCCCCGACCGCGCCCAGCTGATTCAGAATCGGCGCGTGCTCCAGGCGGGCGAACGGGTGGAAATGGATGAGCTGGCGGGCTGGCTGGTCGAGCATGGTTACCGTCGCACCGACGCGGTTGAATTGCCCGGCGAGTTCAGCCGGCGCGGCGGCATCCTCGATGTCTTCTCGCCTGACGCCGACGCCCCCTACCGCCTCGAATTCTTCGGCGACGAGGTCGAATCGATCCGCCTCTTCTCCCCCCAGACCCAGCGCAGCCTGGGAAGCCTGGCGGCAGTGGAAGTGATGGGCGTTCAAGCCCCCGGACTGCAACCCGTGGACTTGACGGGCCATCTCTGTGATTATCTTCCTGCCGATGCCTGGGTGGTCCTCGTCGAGCCGGAGGAGCTGCACGAGCAGGCCAAGCAATACCTGGAGCGCGTGGCCGACCCCGGACGCCTCTTCTCCCCCCCGGCGGTCTTCCAGCGCCTGTTGCGGTTTCCGAGTATCACCATCGCGGCGCTGCCCAGCCCGTCGGTGGAGGCGGCCTGTCATCTGCGGGTCGAGTCGGTCGAGCGCTTCAGTGGCGACGTGACCCGGCTGCGCGACGAACTGGACAATATCGCGGCCGGCGACCGGGTGCTGATCGCCTGTCACAACGAGGCGGAGTGCCAGCGCCTCCACGAAGTGCTGGGCGAGGGGCAGCTGGCCCGATCCGGCCGGCTGCGGCTGGTGCTGGGCCGGGTCCGCGCCGGCTTCCGTCTGGTTCCTTCTTCTCCCCTCTCCTCTCTGGAGGGGGCTTCTCCCCTCTCCCCTCTGGAGGGGGCTTCTCCCCTCTCCCCTCTGGAGGGGAGAGGGGTGGGGGGTGAGGGGTGGATGCAGCCGCCGAGGCCCCCTCACCCCCTACCCCTCGCCCCCGAGGCGGGGGGGAGGGGCGTTGAGAGCATTGTCGTCCTCAGCGATCACGAGCTGTTCCACCGCGAGGAGGTCCGGCATGTTCTACCGCGCCGCCGCATCGAGTCCCGGGCCATCGACAGTTTCCTCGACCTGAGCGAGAACGATCTGGTCGTCCACGTCAGCCACGGCATCGCCCGCTACCGCGGCATGAAGCTGATGGAGAAGGACGGCCGGCGCGAGGAACACCTGGTCCTGGAATTCCGCGACGGCGTTCGCCTTTACGTGCCCGCCTCGAAGATCGATCTGGTGCAGAAATACGTCGGCGGCTCGCGCGTCGAGCCGGAGCTGTCGAAGCTCGGCGGTACCAGCTGGCAGCGCAAAAAGGCCAAGGTCCAGGAAGCGGTCCTCGACCTGGCCAGCGAGATGATCCAGCTCCAGGCCCTGCGCGAGGCTCAACCCGGCATCGCTTACCCGCCCGACAGCGAATGGCAGGCCGAGTTCGAGGCCGCCTTTCCCTACGAGGAAACGCCCGACCAACTCACCACCCTCGCCGAGATCAAGCGCGACATGGAACGCGCCCGGCCGATGGACCGGCTCATCTGCGGGGATGTCGGCTACGGCAAGACCGAGCTGGCCATCCGCGCCGCCTTCAAGGCCATCGACAACGGCCGGCAGGTCGCCGTCCTGGTGCCGACCACCGTCCTGGCCGAGCAGCATTACCGCACCTTCAGCCAGCGCCTGGCCGAATATCCCTTTGTCGTCGAGAGCATCAGTCGCTTCCGCACCGCCGCCGAGCAGAAGCGCATCCTGGAGCGGCTGGCCCGGGGCGGCGTGGACGTGATCATCGGCACCCATCGCCTCCTCTCGGCCGACGTGCAGTTCAAGGACCTGGGATTGGTCATCATCGACGAGGAGCAGCGCTTCGGCGTCGAGCACAAGGAACGGCTCAAGCGGCTGCGCGAGACGGTAGACGTGCTGACCATGACGGCCACGCCCATTCCGCGCACCCTGCACCTGGCGCTGCTGGGCATTCGCGATATCAGCAACCTGGAGACGCCGCCGCCCGACCGGCTGGCCATCGAGACGCGCATCGCCCGCTTCGATCCGCAGTTGATCCGCCATGCCATCCTTCGCGAGCTGAATCGCGACGGCCAGGTCTACTTCGTCCACAACCGCGTCTACAACATCCAGGCGATCGCCGACCAGGTGCAGGCAATCGTGCCGGAGGCGCGGGTTAGCGTCGCCCACGGCCAGATGCCCGAGCACGAGCTGGAGCAGGCGATGCTCCGCTTCGTCCAGCGGCAGAGTGACATCCTGGTGGCAACAACCATCATCGAGAGCGGGCTCGACATCCCTAACGCCAACACCATCTTCATCAACGAAGCGGACAACTACGGCCTGGCCGACCTGCACCAGCTGCGCGGCCGGGTGGGGCGCTACAAGCACCGGGCCTACGCCTATTTGCTGCTCGACCCGAGCCGGACCGTCTCGCCGACGGCCGCACGCCGGCTCAAGGCGATTGAGGAGTTCACCGAGCTGGGGGCGGGTTTCAAGATCGCCTTGCGCGACCTGGAGATCCGCGGAGCGGGAAACATCCTCGGCCCGCAGCAGTCAGGCCATATCGCAGCGGTCGGCTACGAGATGTACTGCCAGCTGTTGGAAAACGCGGTGCGGCAGCTCAAGAATCAGCCGTTGCGGACGCCGTTGGACGTAACCCTCGACCTGCCCTGGCCGGCCTTCCTGTCGCGCGACTACGTGCCGGGGCAGCGGCTGCGGATCGAGGTCTACCGTCGGCTGGCACGGATACGCAGGCTGGAGCGGCTGGAGGATTTTCGCCAGGAGCTGCGCGACCGCTTTGGGCTGTGGCCGGAGCCGGTCGAATGGCTGCTGCGGCTGGCCGAGCTGCGTCTGCTGGCGGCCCGCTGGCAGGTGGCCACGCTCCACCTTGACAAGCCGGCCGATCCCTCCTTCGGCCCCACCGACGTGGTGCTGGGCTACCGCAGCGTCCGGCAGATCCAGCGTCTGGCGGCCCGCAGCGACGGCCGGCTGCGCGTGGTGAACGACCACCAGGCCTACTTCCGCCTGCTGCCACCTGAGCTCGACCCGCCCGCCATGTATGCCGCCCTCAAAAACCTCTTGCGTTTGCCCGACCGCACGGTATAACCCTCCGATCTCCAGTGGCGATGGGGGTGGCCATGCGGCGTTGGCTTGAGGCGGCGGTACTCTTCGGGGCGCTGGCCGGCTGTCAAGCAGAGCGGCCGGCGTTTGTCAGCCGCGCTCAGGAGACAGTCGCTGACCGGCTCACCACCGACCCGCTGGTCACGGCCCGGCTGCAAAAGCCCGACACCGACAAAGGGGCGCAGCCGGCCACCTTCCTCGACACTCAGCCGGAGCGGCCCGACGACCTGGCCGCCGCCCGCCGAGCGGCCCGCATCTGGGCCACGGTCAACGGCAAGCCGATCCTCGAAGACGAGGTCCGCCAAGCTTGCCATTATTACCTGATCGAGATCCGCAAACTTCCCGAGCCGCTCCGCAGCGCCAAGGAGAAAGAGATCCTTCGCCAGGAGCGCGACCGGCTCATCGAGCAGGAACTGCTCCTGCAAGAAGCCCAGGAACGCCTCAGCAAGGCGGGCAAGCAGTACCTTGACAAGCTCAAGGAGGCGGCCGGCAAGCAGTTCGACCGCCAACTCCGCGCCTACAAGACCCACTACAACCTGAAGACCGACGAGGAGCTGAAGGCGTTCCTCCGCGAGCAGGGGATGTCGCTGGAGGGAATCCGCCGGCAGAAGGAGCGCGAGTTCATCGCCACCGAGTATCTGCGTTTCCGCGTCGGCCCGGCCATCGACAGCGTCACCCCGGCCGAGGTGTTGGAGTACTACCGGCAGCACCCCGAGGAGTTCCAGGCGGTGGACCGGGTGGAGTGGCAGGACATTTTCATCGACGTCAGCAAGCACCCCAGCCGGGAAGCGGCTCGACAGCTGGCCGAGGAACTGGCAGCCCGAGCCCGCGCCGGCGAGGATTTCGCCGCCCTAGCCGAGCAGTACGACAACGGCTACAGCCGCACCCTCAAGGGGGCCGGTGCCGGCCAGCTCCGCGGTCAGATCAGTCCTCCCGAGGTCGAGCCGTACCTGTTCGAGATGCGCGACGGCGACGTTGGACCGATCGTCGAGCTGCCGACCGGGTTCCACGTCATCCGTCTGGTCAAGCGCGAGCGCGCCGGCCGCAAGCCGTTCGACGAGAAGATCCAGTCGCAGATCCGCAATCAACTCCGCACCGAGGCGGTCAACCGCAAGACCCGGGAGATCCTCAACCGGCTAAAAGCGCAGGCGACGATCGAAATCCCGGCCAGCGTGCCGTGACCGGGCCGTTTGCGGCTGAGCCATCGGGGCGAGCAGCCGGTGTCAACCGGCCGGCTCACACCGGCCGCTCGCCAGTTGGCTCACACCGGCCGCTCGCCAACAGGTGAGCGCCTCTCACGAACTCCCCGCCGTCGTCGGCTTAGCGGAACTGACCGGTTGGCCGGTGGTCGCGGCCGCCGACTCGGCCTGACCCAACAGGGCGCGGATGTTCTTGCGGAACTGGTCGTACTGCGCCTGGATGGCGTCGCGCTCGCTGGTGCGGATGCCGAGCTGCTGCCGCAGCTCGTCCCTCTCCTTAAGGATCGCCTGTTGCTGTTCGAGTTCCTGCTCCAGCCGAGCACGTTCTTCGTCGGCGGCGGCCAGCTTCTTGCGCAACTGGTCGCGGGCGGCGGCCACCGCCCGGTAATCATCCTCGAGCTTGGTACACTTGCTCTCCAGGGCCCGGATGCGTTCCTGGATCGCCGCCCCGTTGGTGGGCCCCTGGGCGCAGCCCCACAGGCCGCCCACCGCTACCACCAACAGCACCAGCGCCTTTTTGGCACAGCTCATCTCTGATTGCTCCTTACCAGACGGAACGCCCGCGCAAGCGCCCTCGGTCGTCTGCGCACGCCGTCGCTTTGGGTGAAGAAATCCTCCGGAAGCCGGGGGCCAGCCGCGGCCGGTCCCCTACCCCTTACCGGCCTTTCCTGGCCGCCGATATCCTTCACAAGCTACTTCGGCAGGAGAATCGGCCGGGCTTGAGCTTTCGCCGCAAAATCAGGCGCTCTGGAGAAGCAGCGGTAGGTCTCAGCGGATGAGAGGAAGGGAGCGGTCTTGCCGATCCGTGAAAAGGGACAGGGACTGTTTGCAGGGCGTCGCGGAAGTCAGGCGCGCCACGAGCGCCGGAGCGTTCGTTTTTCCAGAGCCCGGAGCGTTCGTTTTTCCAGAGCCCGGAGCGTTCGTTTTTCCAGAGCCCGGAGCGTCAGCGACGGGTATTGCCCGAGCAGAGCCCGGAGCGTCAGCGACGGGTTGATGGAGCGTCCGACGCCGGCGCGGACCGCGGGAGTGTGCTTGACATCCCTTCGGCGGAAGCTACTATTGCTCGGACGTAATCATTTCGCGTGGGGCCATCACCAGCAACGCGCGAGAAGGGCAAACCGGCCGTGAGGCCGGGGCGCAAAGCCATGGATCTCGCCCGGCGAGACCGCCAGGCTGCCGAAGGGTTGCCTGCTAACTTCATCACCCTCCCCTGCCGGCGACATCTGCCGCGGGTTGTGATGCTCAGTGCCCTCCCCTGTTTGGCACAAAAGGAGTCGGCGACCAAGGAAGTTTAAAGGTCGAACGGGCCTCTGCCCGATGGGTTTCGCAGCCCCTCAGTTCGCGTGCGCCTCGTCAGGAGGAACTCGCGACAAAGGTAAACCGGCCGTGAGGCCGGGGCGCAAAGCCATGGATCTCGCTATGCGAGACCGCCAGGCTGCCGAAGGGTTGACCACCGACACATCCTCACTGGAGGCGCAGAATATTGACGCGCGCACTGAATCAAGCACGGCTGCAATTCGAACTATTGGAAGACCGCCGGCTGCTGGCCGGCCAAATCGTCCTGAACGCTGCCGGCATCGTGGCCATCAACGGCACGGCCGGGACTGACCATGCTCGTGTCTCGCTGGAGGCCGGCGCGGTGGTCGTGCGGCTGAGTTACAACATCGGCGCCGGCCCGACCGCCGAACAGGCCTCGTTCAGCCCGTCCCAGGTGATCGGCCTTTTCTTCACCGGCCTCGACGGCGACGACGTTTTTCTGAACGATACCGCAATCACTTCCACTGCCAGCGGCGGCTTCGGCAACGACTACCTGGAAGGCGGCGCGGGGGCCGACCGGCTCCTCGGCGACGCGGGCAACGATCTGCTTGTCGGCGTCGGCGGCAACGACATTCTCCGCGGCGGGGCGGGCAGCGATTACCTGTTCGGCATGGCCGGCAACGACCGGATGTCCGGCGACGCCGGCCGGGACCGGCTCTACGGCGGCCTGGGCGCCGATCTGCTCATCCGGGGGCCAGGCGACTTCCGCAATGGCTCCGGCGACGGGCCACTGCTGGCGATGGCCGCCCCGTTCAGCCAGAAGGTAATCGCCACTGTCAGTCCGCCGCCCGAGTCCACCACGCTGTCGGCGTTGGAGGCAGCCATCCTCACCCTCACCAATCAGGAGCGGCAGAGCCGGGGCCTGGCGCCGCTTCACCTCAGCAGCCGGCTGACCGACGCTGCCCGGCACCACGCCGGCAACATGGCGCGGTTTGATCAAATGGCTCACACGCTGCCCGGAGCCGACCTCCCCGACCTGGAGAGCCGGCTACGCTACTACGGCTACAACTACCGGATGGCCGGCGAGAACATCGCCTGGAATTACCCCGACGCCCAGGCGGTGATGGCCGGCTGGATGAACTCCTCCGGGCACCGCGCCAACATCCTCAACGCCGGCTTCACCGAGATCGGCATCGGGGTCGCCTTCAATAGCCGCGGCGAACCTTACTACTGCCAGGTCTTCGGCACGGCCTTCTGAAGTCCGTCCGCTCCGTGGCGGTCGGCGACTCCAACGCCGCGTCGCTGACGGCTAACTGCCGGTCCCACTGGATACCTGCATCACAAAGCCGGGCCACACGGGCGGCACAGGCGCCTCACCGAATCGCTTGCGGCCCACTTGTCAAGACGCCCGGAGCGTCGCGGTGAGCCACGAGTGCCGGCTTCAGTCGGCCGGGCCTTCCTCGTCGGGGACCACTTCCCACTCGGCCGCGTGGTAGGTGTTGTCCGCCAGCCACCAACCGCGCACGCACGGCACGTCAGCCTTCAGGGAGATGATCAGGCTCACCACTCCCGGCCAGTAGTTCTGTTCCAGGTCGGTGCGGCTGGGGACCGGGTCCGATGTCGGATGGGAATGATAGATTGCCAAAACATCCAGGCCGCGCTCGCGCAGGTCCCGCACGGCATTCACCAGACTCTTTTCGTCCGCATAATATCGCCGGGCCGGGCAGTCCGCGGCATTGACCAGCGGGTAACGCCGCACGGCCCGGCCCAGCGGCGGCGGTCCCTGATCCAGCCGGCCGGCCAACAGCCCGCAGCACTCGTTGGGGAACTCCGCCCGCGCCTGTTCGAGCACCCCCTCATAGAGGCGGCGCGGGATTTGCAATCGAAATAGGGTTGACAAGTTGGCTCATCCTTCAGATGCTAAAAGACTTCCTCCCCCGGCGAGCCGGGAGACCGACGCCTCCCCCGCTCGCCATGTTAGTGCAACCTCCGAAGCGAAACGAGAGCAGTCATGGCGCGGGACAAGGTTATTCTCGCCTACAGCGGCGGGTTGGACACGTCGGTCATGGTCCCCTGGATCAAGGAGAAGTACGACCTGGACGTGGTTGCCTTCACGGTGGACCTCGGCCAGGGCGAGGACATCGAGCAGATTCGCCAGAAGGCGCTGCGGACCGGGGCGGTGGATGCCGTCGCCGTGGATGCCCGCAACTTGTTCGTCGATCATTTCGTCTTCCCCGCCTTGATGGCCGGCGCCTTGTACGAGGGGAAGTATCCGCTGGCGACCGCCCTGGGCCGGCCGTTGATCGCCAAGTTGATGGTGGACGTTGCCCGCGACTACAAGGCCCGGGCGGTGGCCCACGGCTGCACCGGCAAGGGGAACGATCAAGTTCGCTTTGACGTTACCTTCCAGACGCTGGCCCCCGACCTGAAGATCATCGCCCCCGTCCGCGAGTGGAAGATGAGCCGGGACGAAGAGATCGCCTATGCCCAGAAGCACGGCATTCCGGTCGAAGCGACCAAGCAAAGCCCGTACAGCATCGACCAGAACCTCTTCGGCCGAAGCTGCGAAGCGGGGGTGCTGGAGGACCCCTGGGACGAGCCGCCCGCCGACGCCTTTGCCTGGACGGTGGACCCCACCCAGGCACCCGACGAGCCGGAGTATATCGAGATCGAGTTCGAACGCGGCATCCCGGTCGGGCTGAACGGCCAGAAGCTGGACGGTGTGCCGTTGATCGAGCGGCTCAACCAGGTGGGCGGCCGGCACGGCGTCGGCCGAATCGACCATGTCGAGAACCGGCTGGTCGGGATCAAGTCGCGCGAGCTATACGAGGCGCCGGCGGCCGTAATCCTGCACGACGCCCACCGTGAGCTGGAAACCCTGGTCCTGAGCAAGCAGGCCCAGCGCTTCAAGACGCTTGTCTCGCAGGAGTATGCGGATTTGATTTATAATGGATTATGGTTCAGCGCCTTTCATCAGGACCTGTTCCAGTTCGTGGTTAGTAACCAGCGATTTGTTTCGGGCCTGGTGCGGGTGAAGCTCTTCAAGGGCAAGGCCACGGTGGTCGGTCGGAAGAGTGAGTATAGTCTGTACAGCAAGAAGCTGGCCACCTACGAGAGCGGCGACCAGTTTGACCACGAGGCGGCCCGCGGCTTCATCCGGCTGTGGGGCCTGAGCCAGCAGACCCAGGCCCAGCAACAACTACTCAAAGGCGGCAAGGCGTTCGACCTGCCGGGACTGACGAGAGAGAAGTAACACTAACAAGTAACAAGTGTGATGAGCCTCATTACTTACTTGTTACTTGTCCTTGAGGCGACCATGGGAAGCGAGATGATGACCTTGGACCAGCTGGCCGCTTACCTCCAGCGCGATGTGCGCGAGGTAAGCAAAATGGCCAGCCGCGGCTACCTGCCGGGGCAGAAAGTCAAAGGGGAATGGCGGTTTGCCCGGGCCGAGATCAACCACTGGCTCGAGACGCAGCTGCCCAGCTACACCGAGCAGCAGTTGACGGCCCTGGAGACGGCCGGCGACCGCAGCGCCGACCCGGAGCCGATGCTCGCTGAACTGCTGCCGGAGGCGTGCGTGGCCGTACCGCTGGCCGCCACGACCCGGGCCTCAGTCCTGCGTGAGCTGGTGGCATTGGCCGAGCGCTCGTGGCAGGTCTACGACCCCGACGCCATCTTGCAGGCCATCATCCAGCGCGAGGAGATGGCGAGCACGGCCCTGCCGTCGGGGGTGGCCATCCCCCACCCGCGCCGGCCGCTCCCCAACGCTCTGGGGGAATCGGTCGTTGCCTACGGTCGGACCGCCTCGGGCATTCCGTTCGGCGGCCCGCGCGGCACGTTGACCGATATTTTCTTCCTGGTGTGTTGCCGCGACGACCGCACCCATTTGCGGGTGCTGGCCCGCCTGTCGCGGCTGTTCCTCCGCCCCGGCTTCCTGGACGAGCTGCGCGCCGCCGAGACACCAGCGGCCGCCTGGCAGCTGATCACTTCCGCTGAGCAAGAACTGCTCGCCGGCCCGTGAAAGGCAGCCGCCGGCAGCTCCCCGCCAAACGTCGAGGAATTCCCTCCTGGAACGCGGCGCCGCCTTTGATCCGACAGGGACGTACCGCTACTGCCTCTGGCGATGCTGGGACGCCGGCCGACCGCGAGTCACCTTCATCATGCTCAATCCCAGCACCGCTGACGCCGTCCGCGACGATCCGACCATCCGCCGCTGCATGGCGTTCGTCTGCTCCTGGGGCGGCGGCTCGCTGGAGGTGGTCAACCTCTTCGCCTACCGCGCCGGCCGGCCGGCCCTCCTCCGCGCTGCGCCCGATCCCGTCGGTCCACGGAACGACTGGTATCTGCTCCGGGCTGCCCGTCGGGCCGACCGCCTCATCGCGGCCTGGGGAAATCACGGAGCACTGCACGCCCGGGACCGGGCTGTCTTGCACTTGCTGGCCGATCAGGCAGAATTATTCTGTTTGGGAACAACCCGATTGGGACAGCCGCGCCACCCGCTTTATGTCTGCGCCGGCACCGTTCCCATTGTCTTCCCCAGGATCGAGCCCCCGAGGAACTGATGCGTCTTGTCATCGCTTGTGCCGCCGGCCTGGTACTGGTTCTCCTGGCCGGCTTGGCTCCCTCGCAAGTCCGGACCGACCCCCATGTCGCCGCCACCGCTCCGCTCAGCCCCGAGGCGGAACGGCGGGCGTTTCGCCTGCCGCCGGGCTTCGAGGCCCAGCTGGTCGCCG
>DATLYH010000167.1:0-9225 GCA_035575035.1 Gemmataceae bacterium | reverse complement strand
CGGCGCCAAGCCGCAAGCGGCTACAACTTTATGAGCGCGTCATAGGTTTCAGGCCGGCGGTCGCGGAAGAACTGCCAGACATGGCGCACCTCGCGGATCATGTCCAGGTCGAGGTCAGCGATGACGATATCATCCTGGTCGCGCTTGCCGATGGCCAGGATCTGACCGCGCGGGTCACAGAAGTAACTCTGCCCGTAGAACTCGCCGATCCGCCACGGCTCCTCATGGCCCGGCCGGTTGATGGCGCCGATGTAATACTGGTTGGCCACGGCGTGGGCCGGCTGCTCCAGCTTCCAGAGGTACTCCGACAGCCCCGCCACCGTCGCCGACGGGTTGAAGACGATCTCGGCGCCGCCCAGCCCCAAGCAGCGGGCCCCTTCGGGGAAGTGGCGGTCGTAGCAAATGTAGACGCCGATCTTGCCGACGCGAGTGGTGAACACCGGGTAGCCGAGGTTGCCGGGCCGGAAATAGAACTTCTCCCAGAAGCCGGGGGCGCAGTGCGGGATGTGCATCTTGCGGTACTTGCCGAGGTATCGGCCGTCGGCGTCGATGACGGCCGCCGTGTTGTAGTACACCCCCGGCAGGTCTTCCTCGTAGACCGGCACCACCAGAACGATGCCGTACTTCTCGGCCACCTCGCACATCAGCCGGGTGGTGGGTCCGTCGGGAACCCGCTCGGTCAGCTCGTACCAGCGGGGCTGCTGCTCAGCGCAGAAGTAGGGTCCGTAGAAGAGCTCCTGCAAGCAGACAACCTGGGCCCCCCGGCCGGCCGCCTGGGTGATCAGGGCCAGGTGTTTCTCGATCATCGCCTCCTTGATCTTGGCGACCGGGGCGGCCGCCGATTCGCATAGGGTCGCCTGGATCAAGCCCCCTCTCACGATGCGCGGCATGGTCTGCTCCTGATGGTGTGGCGCGGCAAGATCGCCTGATAATACTCCAAGCTGGCCCCGGCAGACAATTGACCTCCCCGCGGTAGCCGCCGAGTCAACTGCTGGCCGCGGGAGCACGGCTCCTTGCCTGCCGGGTCTATGTTTTGGACCACCGCGGAAGATGCAGTTGCAGGTCCCGGGAGCAGGCATTCTCAGCCTCGGGTGCGGCTTGGTCCGAAAACCAAGCCACGGGTCCGACCGCGGGTCTTCTCGGACGGGGCCGACCTGCGGTTGGGGCCGGTGTAGAACTATGCAGGAGCCTCCTCCCATGTCAACTTGCGGTGAGCGAGCGGGGCGGAGTCCTCAAAGCCCCGGCGCGGCATCTGACCGTAGCGCCGGCTGACAGCCGGTGCGCTCCGCCCCGGCTATCCCGGGTCAACAATCCACACCTTCAATAATCGAACGGCCCTGGGGATGCAAAGGACTCAGCCGCCCCACTTCCAGTCACGGATTTCCGGCATATCGTCGCCGTACTTGGTGATGTACTGCTTGTGCTCGAGCAGCTTGTCCCGGATTGCCTGCCGGAGGTAGGCCGCTCGCGAGCCGAGCTGCGGCAGCCGGTCGATCACATCGCCGACCAAGTGGAAGCGGTCCAGGTCGTTGAGCACCACCATGTCGAACGGCGTCGTCGTCGTCCCCTCCTCCTTGTAGCCGCGGACGTGCAGGTTCTTGTGGTTGGTCCGCCGGTAGGTCAGTCGGTGGATCAGCCACGGGTAGCCGTGGAAAGCGAAGATGATCGGTTTGTCGGTGGTGAACAGGGCGTCGAACTCACGGTCGCTCAGCCCGTGCGGGTGCTCGCTGGGCGGCTGGAGCTTCATCAGGTTGACAATGTTGATGACGCGGACCTTCAGCTCGGGCAACTCCTTGCGGAGCAGGTCCACGGCGGCCAGCGTCTCCATGGTCGGAATATCGCCGCAGCAGGCCATCACCACGTCGGGATCGGAACCCTTGTCGTTGCTGGCCCACTCCCAGATACCGATGCCGGCCGTGCAGTGTTTGACCGCGGCATCCATGTCGAGCCATTGCCAGGCCGGCTGCTTGCCGGCGACGATGACGTTGACATAGTGCCGGCTCCGCAGACAGTGATCGGTCACGCTCAGGAGGGTGTTGGCGTCGGGCGGCAGGTAGACGCGGATAATCTCCGCCTTCTTGTTGACCACATGGTCGATGAACCCGGGGTCCTGGTGGCTGAAGCCGTTGTGGTCCTGCCGCCAGACGTGTGAGGTCAAGAGGTAGTTGAGCGAGGCGATCGGCCGCCGCCAGGGGATGTGCCGGGTCACCTTCAACCACTTGGCGTGTTGGTTGAACATCGAATCGACGATGTGGATGAACGCCTCGTAGCAGTTGAACAACCCGTGCCGTCCGGTCAGGAGGTAGCCCTCCAGCCAGCCCTGGCACAGATGCTCGCTGAGCACTTCCATGACTCGGCCATCAGGGGCGATGTTGGTGTCGGTGGGGCGGATCTCGCCGGTGAAGAGGCGGTTGGTGGCCTCGAAGACGGCGCTGAGGCGGTTGGACGCGGTTTCGTCGGGGCCAAAAAGGCGGAAGTTGCGCTGGTCCTGATTTCGTTTGATGACATCACGGAGAAAGGCGCCCAGGACGCGGGTGGCCTCCGCCTGAACGGCGCCAGGCTTGGGCACGGCCACGGCGTAATCGCGGAAGTCGGGCATCTTCAGGTCGCGGAGAAGCAGGCCGCCGTTGGCGTGCGGGTTGGCCCCCATGCGCCGGTTCCCCTTGGGGGCCAGTTCGGCCAGCTCGGGACGGAGCCGGCCACTCTCGTCGAAAAGCTCCTCGGGCCGGTAGCTCTTCATCCAGTCCTCGAGCATCTTCAGGTGCTTGGGGTTGGAGGCCAGCTCGGCCAGCGGCACCTGATGGGAGCGCCACGAGCCCTCGACCGGTTTGCCGTCCACTTCCTTCGGCCCGGTCCATCCCTTGGGGGTGGCCAGGACGATCATCGGCCAGCGCGGCCGCTTCGTGAAGCCGTTTTGCCGGGCGTCGGTCTGGATGC
Source organism: Gemmataceae bacterium (assembly GCA_035575035.1). Classification (GTDB taxonomy): domain Bacteria; phylum Planctomycetota; class Planctomycetia; order Gemmatales; family Gemmataceae; genus DATLYH01. The sequence goes on along the minus strand of DATLYH010000167.1, from coordinate 6,288 downwards.
GCTTGATCTCGGCAATGACCTGGTCCAGCGCCGCGGCCATCTGTTGATGCACCTGTTCCGGCTCATGCCCCTCAACATAGTAGGGAACATGGCCGCAGCCGCGGAGGAACTGGTCAAGCTCTTCGCGGGGGATGCGGTCCAGCACCGTCGGATTGGCGATCTTGTAGCCGTTGAGGTGCAGGATCGGCAGGACGGCGCCGTCATGGACCGGATTGAGGAACTTGTTGGAGTGCCAGCTTGCCGCCAGCGGGCCGGTCTCCGCCTCGCCGTCGCCGATGACGCAGGCGACGATCAGGTCGGGGTTGTCGAAGGCGGCGCCGTAGGCATGAGCCAGGGCATAGCCGAGCTCGCCCCCCTCGTGGATGGAGCCGGGCGTCTCGGGGGCGGCGTGGCTGGGAATGCCGCCGGGGAAAGAGAACTGCTTGAACAGCCGCCGCATCCCCTCCTCATCCGGTGAGACGTTGGGGTAAAGCTCGCTGTATGTCCCCTCCAGGTAGGTCTGGGCGACCACAGCCGGCCCGCCGTGGCCGGGACCGCAGATGAAGACCATGTTCAGGTCATGCTCCTTGATGAGCCGATTGAGATGGACATAGATGAAATTCAGCCCCGGCGTCGTCCCCCAGTGGCCGAGCAGCCGCGGCTTGACATGCTTGAGCTGCAACGGCTCTTTCAGGAGCGGGTTGTCGAGAAGGTAGATCTGCCCCACCGACAGGTAGTTGGCCGCGCGCCAGTAGGCGTCCATTTTGCGGAGCAACTCGGGAGAGAGCGGGCCGCTGACGGCCTTCGCGGGGGCGCCGCGATCTACCTTGGCCTCGCGCGGCTTCGTTGCGGCGGAAGTCTTCTGCGCCATGATGCACCTCTCTTGCCAGACCGGTCCCTCACCAAAACCATGCGAACGCCCCTGCTATCATGTGTCTTTCTTCCGCGGGGACAATCCCCGAAAGTCACAGACCGCCCGGTCCGGTCGGCGCGCGCGAGGCGCGGTGACAGGGAGTCCCGACGAGTGCTTCCGGAGAGCAGGGATGACAAGATCCGCTCTCGGTAAATAGCGCGAAGAGGAATGCAGCCCTGGAGCGCCGGTCGCCGGCGCCGGATCTATTCCATGTCCCTAGCCGGGGCCGAAGTTTGAGGCCGAACGACCCGCAATTCCTCCGGCACCAGCTGCGGCCCCTCGAAAATGGCGATGCAGTTCTTGCCCTGCTTTTTGGCGAACTTCTTGGCCTCATTCGCCCGGTCGCGCAGTTCACGGTCAGTAAGCGGACAATCCGGCTCGGCGATGCAGAGGCCGATCGAGACAGTCGTTGATTCTTCAATGTCCGGATACTTCAAGCCAGCCACTTTGCTGCGGAGTTCATCGAGGAATTCGATAGCCAGCTTTCGGGACAGACTGGGCAAGAGGATCAGGTATTCGTCACCACCCTGCCGGTAGGCGTAGCCGTGGTGGTAGACGTGCGCTTCCAGCGTTTGCATGAGGCGCGGCAGCAGGTTGCGATCCACGATCGTTTCCGAGTGCTTCTCGTTCAATCGCTTGAAGTCGTCGATGTCGAGGAAGGCAACGGCCAAAGGGGTATCACGCATTTCGCACTTGGCGCGAAGGTAGGCAAGATCGGGGAGAAAGAGGGCAGGGGCTTGAAGGATGTGGAACTTCTCGTCGTACTGGCGCGGGGCCAGCGTAGGCAGGGTGCTCGCGGACTGCTCGAGGTATTGGACCGGCAGAAAGTCCTTCGCACGCGGCAGGTTCATGGGCACGATGTTCTGGAAGGCTTCCTGCCGGCACATGGCATCCAATGTCTTGATTTCTTCCTCCAGCGTCTGGATCAGTTCGGGATGGAACGTCTTATCCAACTTGCCCTCGGTGTACGCCGCCCGGTGGCGTCGATAGCGCAAGACTATCTGCTTGAAGAGCGGCGGGCAGCTAGGATCGCCGCCCAGTTGCCTTTGCACGAAGTCGGCTAGATTAAGGCTGTCCGATTTCGCCGCTTCCACGAACTGGCGAATCTGCGCACTGCGATCAAGAACGGATTGAACCTGACTGGGAAGAGGGTAACTGGGAAACTGACTCTCGATGGGGAATAAGACAGCTTGACGGAATTCAGTCTGAAACCAACTCAGACAGTTTTGCAGCAGCGACTTCTTGACAGACAGGGTCGGCTGAGTCATGCCGCTCTTCACCCCCCGGAGGTTGCACGACTAACTCGGCAACCAGCACCTTAGGATGCTACCCCCAATTCCTTGAGCATCAAATCATTGAGTACCCTCATCCAGACCGAAAGGGGTGCCGACCCGACTTTGCCGATGATTGCCTTGGCCTGGTTCCAGCGCTCCTGGTCGCGGGCCAAGTCGAGGAACTCGTGGCCTTTCCAGGTGAGCGCTCGGGGTATCGCTTCAGGGCCTTTGCTATCAAGGGTCGTCACATCAACTCCCTCGATGAGTCCGTCCTCCATCATGATGTGGGTATGGTAGCCGATCTGCTCGGGTGGAAATCCGGCAATCCCAAATGGTTCTGTGGCCCAGCCGGAAGGACTATCCTCGATCCGTTGGAGAATCGCTCGCACCAGGTCCATGTTCCGCTGCATTTCCGACTCCTCACACGTCAAGTGATGCTGGTGGAAGTGGATTATACCTGCCGACGATCAGGAGAAACAGGGATGCATGCCTCGCCCGATGTTCCACGGCCCGAAGTTGCTGTTGACACCGGATCGGGGATTGGGTATCTGGCCGCCCGCGTTGAGGAAATCACTCAGGCCGTTTCGCTGCTCCCCGCCGTCGGTTTCTCCGATCAGCGGTAAGCCACGGCCAACGTGCGAACAGCCGAGCTCTGCTGCGTGCTGGGATTGCGGGAAAACCAGCACTACCCGCCCTCCTGGGTAGAGGCGTCAACCTCGCTGGGTCAAGTGGTTACTGGGTCGGCCACTCCAGTGGGAGCTTCGCAGTGGAGCTTATGTCGGACCGGGAGCCGGGCCTCTGTGCCCGGCTCCCGGGGATTCAATCGCCGTGGGTGCGGCGTCCCATGCCGCTGATCGGCTTCGTCCGCCCAGACGGGCCGGTCGGCGCTGCGGGTCGCCGCACCTCAGCTGCTTTGGTCTTAGTCGCGCCGGCGCAACAGGCGGGCCAGCAGCCAGCCCAGCCCCTCCGCCACCAACACGCCCCCCGCCCCCAGCGCGATCATCAGCCCGTCGCGACGGTTAAGCAGGAAAGACTCCTCGGCCGGACGGGGCGGCGGCGCGAACGGGGCCGCCCGCGCCGGCTCGGCGGCCGCTGGGGCCTCGGGGCGCGGCGCGGAAACCGGGATCGGCCCTTCCAAGGTCTGGGTCTCCAACCACTGCAAGTAGGCCGGCGAGCGCTTCTCCGGCGGCGCCGGCCGCGGGGCCTGGTCCTCACTGTGCAGAAAGGCCTTCAGCGCCCGGGCCGCCCGATCCGGGGTCGGGTAGCGCTGGGCCGGGTCCTTGGCCAGCATTCCCGCGACGATCTCCTCCAGCACGGCGGGGATGTCCGGCTGGAACTCACGCAACGGCCGGGGTGCCTCCGAGGCGTGCCGCTCGATCTGCCGAAGCAGGTTCTTGTCGGGGAAAGGGGGCTGGCCGGTCAGGCAGTGGTAGAACACGCAGCCCAGGCTGTAAATGTCCGACCGGATGTCGGCCTTGTGGGCGTCGCGGGCCTGCTCGGGGGCCATGTAGTCGGGCGTGCCCAGGAGGGTGCCGGCACGGGTCACCTCAAGCGAGCCGGCGCCTTCCGGTCCCCCCTCGTCGAACAGGGCCCGGCCCAGGCCAATGTCTAGGATCTTGAGGGTAGCGTGCATGGTCGTGTCGGGCTCGCCCGGTCGGGCGGCCGGCACCAGCATCAAGTTGGCCGGCTCCAGGTCGCGATGCACCATGTCCTTTTCGTGGATGTGCTGCAGACCCAAGAGCGCCTGGTAAATCAGACGGCCTGCCTCAGCGGGCGCCAGCCGGCCGCGGCGCTTCAGAACCTCGTCGAGCGTCTCGCCCTCCAGGTACTCCATTACCAGGTAATACAATCCGTCAGCCTGGCCGGTCTGGAAGGTACGGACGACGTTAGGATGCTTCAGCCGCATCGCCAAGCGCGCCTCGCGTTGGAAGCGGGCCAGAGCCTGCGGGTCCTTGGCCTTGGACGGGGGCAGCACCTTGATGGCGACCTCCTGGCCCAGGGCATGGACCGCCTTGTAGACGCCGGCCATCCGTCCCCGGCCGATGCGGTCGAGGAGTTTGTATTGGTCAAAGAAGAAGTGGTCCGCGTGGCCGCGCAGCAGCATGGCGGCCTGGTATTCGGTGAGGTAATTGCCGGCGACCAGCCACTGGCAGAACGCCCCCGCGTCGCCGGCCGAGGCTCCTGCTTCCGCCGCCCAGCGCTGCTGTACCTCGCGGAACTGTTCCGCGGAGAGCAGCCGGCTGCGGGCCAGCAAGGCGGTGAAGCCCTCCATCGAGATTTCCGCCGCTTTGCCTTCCGTCGCCATGATCGTCGCTCCTCGTCTGGTTTCCGCCGCCCGGCCCCCTTGCCCTCGCTCCCGAGAGCAAGGTCAGGGGGTTGACCGCCGCCCGCGCCGAAGCCCGCCGTCGGGCTGCTGAACAGCAGCGCAGGCAAAGGACTTTTCCGGGATCGGTTTTGCACATTTTATGAGCATGCCCGCCCCGAAACAGAGCCAGGCCGAGTCTCCTCCCCGCCCCGAGGGAGCAGCCCGTCGGGGCAGTTTGGCCGACGTTACTGGCTGTTTGGGAAAGACTTGCGCCCGGCGATCCACCGTGAGGGGCATCGGCCGGGGGCCCGGGTGGGCTGATCCGGCACTCCATTTGCAAATTCCTCTCTCCTGAAGGGTTTAACCTGGAGATTGGATCTGCCCAAATCGTTCAGAATAGGAGGGCCGACGAACCAAGCCAAGGAAAAAACGGGGAAAATGGATTAATCCTCCTTTTTCAGCCGATTTGGGATGATTTATAGGATATGGTTACAGAGAGGAGGACTGGAGGCCATCCCACACGACTGCTAGAGCTTTCCTCCCGTTCCGCCAGCCTTGGGTTTCAGGCCCGGTCCTCTGGAAACCGAGTTGACCTTTAGGAGGCCCACCTACTTTGGAGTTCTCCGCGATCACCCTGTCCACCGGACCGGGCGCGGAGCAGAGGGATGTTCCGCGCCGGGGTCCTCAAGGAGAAGAGGCATGCTTCCCTTCGATTACCTGCTTGCTGTCGCCCTGTTGACGGCCCCGCCCGAGGCCCCCGAGCCCAGCGTCTCCGCCGACGCCTACGCCCGCCTCCAACCCGTACTTCAGGCCGCCGCCCTGAAATGGGAGATCCTCGATCAGCGCGAGGTCCGTTATGTGCTGACCCGGCCGGAAGACTTTGCTTCCGACCTCAAACTGCTGCGCCGCCGCTACCATGACTTAATTGACGCGCCCCCCTTGATGGACTGCCTGCGCTTCCCCGACCGGGCAGTGGTCAGCGAGTTGCTCGCCTTCAACCGGGCCTACCGCCAGCACCTGGATACTTGCCTGACGGTGGAGCTGGTCCACTGGTGGGAGCTGCGTGAAGCGCTGCAAGAGACCGACCGCCTCTACCAGGTCTGGGACACGGTGCGCGATGCCCGCTGCGACTACTACTATGTGACCGTCCGCCGGCAGGCGCTGAAGCGGCTGCGCGAGATGCTGGGGGAAGAGGCCTACTACAGCGGCACGCTGCCGCCGCACGTGCCGATCTGGCGCTTCCAGCGGATCGACTGAGCCGGCCCCTCCGCCAAACGTTCACCTATCGGAGGGGGCCAGCGGTGGTTGGGTGATAAGCAGAAAGGCCGCGGGCTCCCGGCCGATGCGCTGGATGCGCGCCGGCGGGGGACCCGCGGCCTTTTCTGAAGAAGGACAGGATCGCAGAGACGCCGGTGGGAATTGAACCCACTTCTGCGAGGTTGCAGCTCGCCGCCTCACCTTCTGGCTCCAGCGTCGTGAAAGTGTCCTCGCCAGGAGTCGAACCTGGTCTGCGACCTTCGCGGGATCGCGTGCCGTCCGCCACACCCCGAGGACAGAGGGAGCATCCCGGCCTGGATTTGAACCAGGGACTAGGCCTTAGGAAAGCCTGATGTTATCCGCTACACCACCGGGACGGCAAAGAGCCGACGACTGGATTCGCACCAGCATGCTCCGCCTTACGAGAGCGGCGCCTTTCTTTGTCGAGCCACGTCGGCATCCAGCAGGAGCGCAAGGATTCGAACCCTGTGCCGCAGTTTTGGAGGCTGCTTGCTCTCCCAGGAGCACGCTCCTGTCGAAGGGCGCTAACTGATTGGCGA
>DATLYH010000166.1:0-29312 GCA_035575035.1 Gemmataceae bacterium | reverse complement strand
GGGGTCGGGGGTGAGGGGGGCGCAGGCATCAGTGCATGGGTCCGCGGTTGGACCCGCTCGCCGCCGAAGCAGTAGATGCGTCCCTCCCGGGTGACGACGAACAGCCGATCGTCGGCTGCCAGCAGGCTGGCCGGCGTTCCGTCGATCGCCGCCCGCCACGACACGGCCGCCTCATCCTTTTTCAGCGGAAGGTCAATGGCCAGCACCATGCCAGGCGCCCCGATGTACAGGCGCGGCCCGGCCTTGATCATCGTCTCGACGGCGAACTTCGGCAACGCGACCGAGCCCAGCTCCGCGATGGTCCATTTGGCAACCTTGACCGGCTCGCCGCGGCGGTCCTTGGTTTCCACCATCTGGATGGTGGCGTTCTTCAGGTCGTAGGCTCGGCAGGCGCCGCCGGAGACGTTGTAGATGACCTCTTCGGTTAGCACCACCGGCTCGGCGAAGGGGGCAAGGTACTTTTCATTGATCAGCTCGAAGGCTGCCCCACCGTTGATGAAGACATTGCCGATGGCCGACACCCGCGAGCCGCCACCGCGCTTGCCGTTCTCGGCCAGCTGGTAGCGGACCAACTTACCGGTGCGGCGATCGTACAGGGCCGGCACCGATCGGCCGCCCGGGATCAACAGGTAATCGCCGACGACCACCAGCGGTCCCTGCGGGGCGACACCGGCAAACGAGTCGGCGTTGTGCGGCTGCTTGATGTAGATGGCGCCGTCGCCGTCGTTGGTCCAAACCACCTCGCCGGTCCGCGCATCGAGGGCGTGGATGAAGATGCCCATGAACGGCCAGATGCTGGCGGCGAAGTAGACCACCCCGTCAGCGATGACCGGAGCGCCGCGGGCCGGCCAGGCGGAGATCAGCCGTTCGTTCCCCAGGACCTTGCGGTCCGATGGCCCGCCGCGGAACTTCCAAAGTAGCGTCCCCCGCGACGCATCGAGGCAGTAAAGATAGCCGTCGTCCGAGACAAAGTAGACCTTGCCCTCCCAGGCGACCGGAGGAAAGCGGACCGGCCCATCGACGTGGTAACGCCACTTCTCGGCGCCGGTCTCGGTATCGAGGGCGGTGACGCTGTCGGTACGCGACGAGCCGACAAACATTGTCTTGCCCAGGACGACCGGCTCATAAACGGCATCGAGCTGCATCTTGGCCTGGTCGGGCCAGGCCGGCTTGAGAGGGGGATATTCACGGACCCACTGAAGGTGGAGAGTGGCGGCCAGGGCAGCGGGCGAGGCGGCCGTGCGGCCGGCGTCATGACGCCACATCGGCCAATCGGCGGCGCGGACGGGGCCGGCGAGTAGTCCGATCAGGCCAAGGCATCCCAGTGCGGCAGCGTTTCGCGTGAGCATTCACTTTCCTTCCGACGGCGGGAACGAGCCAAGGGTGGGTCATGCCCGGCAGTCAGGGGCAGGGGACGGCCGGACGAGGTCGCAATAACAAACATCAGCTTACTCGCCCGGTTCCGGGAAAGCCAGCGACCAGATGTCGGAAGAACGGCCAAGCCGCGATGAGGAGGTACCGGAGCGACGGAACCTACTCCCCTTGCAACCTGTCCGACGAAGCGAAAAAATTCCTAAATCTCGCGCCGAGGGGAGCGAATAATCAGTCAGGTGGGGCCACTGCCCCCTGGTGGGTTGTTTGTACCAAGGTTTAGTGGAAAGGGGTACAGTCCTATGTGCAAGAAGATCGGAATCGTGGCGGTGGCCATCGTGGCCGTCCTCATCCTGCTGAGCAAGACCAACCTCGGCAGTTACATCAGTTTCAGCTGGAAGAAAAGCAAGGAATTCCTCAACAAGCAAGTGCCGCCGGAAGTGGAGATCGAGCGGCTGCGCCATGAGCTGACCCAGCTCGACCCCGAGATCAAGAAGGCCCGTACCGCCCTGGCCGAGGAAGCGGTCGCTGTCGAGATGCTTCGCGAGGATGTTGAGAAGCATCGGGCCAACCTGAGCAAGCGCCAGAACGAAATCCTGACGATGCGCCGGGACCTGGAGAAGGGCGACACTCACCTGGTCTACAACGGCCAGCGTCTGCCAGTTTCCAGCGTGCGGACGATGCTGGCGCGGGATTGGGAGTCGTACAAGCGTGCCGAGGAGGGGCTAAAGAGCAAGGAAAAATTGCTGGAGGCCAAGGAGGCCGCCCTGGCTGAGGGGCACAAGCAACTGCTCGAGATGACCGGCCTGAAAGAGCAACTCCAGGCCGAGCTGGATCAGGTGGAGGCTGAGCTGAAGACCCTCCGGATTGCCCAGACCCGCCACGGCATCCAGATCGACAACACCCGGCTGAGCCGCTTCCGCAACTCGCTGGATGAGCTGAAGAAGCGGATCAAGATCGAGACGCGGGTGCTGGATTACGAGGCCAAGTACTCCAATCACCCGGCCGTCGAGATCGAGAAGCAGGTGGACGTGGCCGACAAGGCCCTGAAGGAGATTGACGAGCGCTTCGGCAAGGTTGCCGCCGAGCGCTAGCGACGACCCCTGTGGAGACCCAGGTCTGGTTTCCCCCTCTCCACTCTCCCCCAGAGACGAGGGGGCCCAGCCTGGGTTACAACCGCGACCTACCAGGAGAGCGCTATTCCCGGGGATGGTCGGGATCCTCTGTGCCGAGGATTCGACTAGGCCACTCGGGGTGGCCTACGGGAGCTGCGAACCGGCCATCTCCGGGATTCCTGGTATAATACTACAACCTTGAAGGGGTTCCCAAGGATTTCCCATCCGTCACCTGCTGGCCTGTTGTCGAAAACCCGGGGCGATTACATTTCATCATTCCTTGGCCCTCTCCTCCGTGCTCCGCTCCCCAACAGGCAGCAGGGGTAGGGAGGAGCGGGCGGGGCGGGTTGAGCGAAGCAATCATGCTCGGCTTTGCATGGCTAACCCTGCGACAGGCCCAGGAAGCCCTCAAAAATGGGCGCCTGGAAGAAGCGCAGCGTCTCCTGGGCCAACCCGCCGCGCAGGGCCACCGCCGTTTCTGGGAGCTGGCCGAGCAAGTGGCCCGCGCCTTCGTGGAGCGCGGCGAGCGCCACCTCCGGCAAGACAACCCCGAGGGGGCCTGGCATGACCTGCTTCAGGCCGAGCAACTCGGCGCTGCCAGCACTGCGGGGCGGCTGCGTCAGACGCTGGTGCGAATCGGCCTGGACGAGGTGCGGGCCCTGGTGAACATGGGCGAGCCATCCCGGGCTCTCGAAGCAATCGCCCGGTTGCGCGAGCGGTCGGTGCAGCACCCCGAACTTCAACGGTTGGAGGATGGGGCCCGCGCCTGGCAAACGGCACGAGACCACGGCAACCGCGGCGAGTTCTGCCTCGCCCTGGAAATGGTTGAACGGCTGCGGCGGCTCCTGCCTGAGGCGGCTGACCCTCTCGACCAGTTCCGCCACGATCTGGAGCAGCGGCAGCGAACATTCGCTGGCCTTCTGGTAAAATTGCATGAGGCGGCGGATCGGGCGCGCTGGCAGGAGGTGGTGGAGCTGTCCGAGCAGGTGCTGGCGGCGGCCCCCAACCACGCCGAAGCCCGCCGGGCCCGCACCCTGGCCTGGAAGGCGATCGAGCCGATCACCGTGCCCGTCCGCGGCGCCGCCGTCCGGTACGACCGCCTGCCGGCCGAGCCAGCCGAGCCGCCGCAGCGCTTCTTGTTGTGGATCGATGGGGTCGGCGGTTATCTGGTCTGCATGGGATCGCGCGTGACGCTGGGGCAGGCAACGACCGACGCGACGGTGGACATCCCGCTCTTCGCTGACGTCTCCCGGCTGCACGCTACGCTGATACGAGACCCGGAAGGCTACTGCCTGGAGGCGGCCCGTCCGGTCACGGTCAACGGCAAGCCGATCGACAAGGTGTTACTTCGGCCCAACGACCGGATCACGTTGGGATCGGCCTGCCAGCTTCAGTTTGTGCAGCCGGCAGCCATCAGTATCTCGGCCCGGCTCGACCTGGTGAGCAAGCACCGGCTCCCTCTGGCGGTTGATGCTGTGCTGCTGATGGCCGACACGCTGCTCTTGGGCCCTGGCCCGCAGATGCATGTGACGGTGCCCGAGCTGAAGCAGCCGGTGGTGCTTTACCGGAACAAGGACCGGCTGGCGGTACGCTATCCGGGCAACCTGATCATCGACGGCCAGCGCTGCTCCGAGCGCGGCCAACTCGGCCCGAACTCAAGCGTGGTCGCCGACGACTTCGCCTTTGCCATCGAACCGGTCGGGACGCGGATGGGGCGGACGTAGTTGCAGATTTCGGATTGCAGATTTGAGATTGCAGATTTGAAGAAGGCCAGTCTCCGATGTCAAATCTGCAATCTGCAATCTAGAATCTGCAATCCTCCTGGGGGTGGTGCCATGAAGTTCACCTACAGCTCGGGTCAGCGGCCGCTCGACGGCTACACCCTGAAACGCGGGGTGGGCCGGGGAGGGTTCGGCGAGGTTTACTACGCAGTCAGTGATGGCGGCAAGGAGGTGGCCCTGAAACTGGTGCGCGGCAACCTGGAGGTCGAGTTGCGCGGCGTCGCCCAGTGCCTGAACCTGAAGCACCCCAACCTGGTTAACCTCTATGACCTCAAGACCGACTCCCAGGGCGACCACTGGGTCGTAATGGAGTACATCTCGGGCGAACCGCTCAGCGTGGTGCTTAGCCGCCACCCCAACGGGTTGCCGCCGGAGTTGGCCCAACAATGGTTTTTGGCGCTGGCCCAGGCGGTCAGCTATCTCCATGATCACGGCATCGTCCACCGCGACCTGAAGCCGGGGAATATCTTCCTGGAGAACGGCATCATCAAGGTCGGTGATTATGGGCTGAGCAAGTTCATCAGCGGCAGTCAGCGGACGGCCCAGACGCAAAGCGTCGGCACCGTCCACTACATGGCTCCAGAGATTTCGACCGGCAATTACAACAAGCAGATCGACATCTATGCGGCGGGCATCATCCTTTACGAGATGCTGACCGGGCGGGTGCCGTTCGAGGGGGAGAGCGCCGGCGAGATCCTGATGAAGCACCTGACCACGCCGCCCGACCTGAGCCGGCTGCCGGCTGCGTTCGTGGCGATTGTCGGCAAGGCACTGGCGAAGAACCCGGCCCACCGCTACGCCAGCATGGCCGAGATGGCCCGGGCCGTGGAGCGGGTCGGCCAGGTGGAGCCGGTCCGTCGTGCCCCGGCCGCGCCACCCCCGCCGCAGCCCGCGCCGCGGGCCGTACCGCGGCCCCCCGAGCCGGTTCTGACCGTACTGCCGGTAGTCTCGTGGCGGACCCTGCTGGTCGAGTTGTGCGGCTCGATGGCCCTGACCACGCTCTTCGCCCTGGTGGCGACGGTGCTGTGGGCCGCCCTGGGACAGACGAAGAATCTCCAGGAGGCGGGGACCATTTTCTTCCTGACGGTGGCGGCCTCGTGGGTGGTGCTGGTGCCGGGCAAACTCTGGGCAACGCAGCGCGGCGACTCCTGGGGCCGACGGATCGTGATGATGGTATTGGGGGGCGCCGTCGGACTAGGGGCGCTGTGGCTGGACGGCTGGACGCCGCAGGCAATGGCTGGCGAGCCGGGGCGGGCGGCCTGGCCCAGCTGGATGCCGCGCGGCGACAGCCTTAGCGAGGTGGCTGGCTACGTGAGCTACTTCGCGCTGGCATTCTTTGTCCTGCGCTGGTGGAAGCTGACCGACCGGCGGCGGTCGCACCGCTTCAGTTTTGCCCCGATTCTGGCAGCGGGCTTCTGGGCGCTGATCTTGCTGCTGCTTTGGCCGCAGCTCTGGCGCGGGGCGGTGGCGCTGATAATGACGTCGGCCATCGTTCAGCTGGTTAGCCCGTGGGAGCAACCGCCGCCGGTGGCGAGCCGCCGGCTGCGACTGCGCTACGCCTGAGAGGTTCCAGGGAGGAGCTGCCATGCGCCCGTCGTTGTGGGTAAGCCTGATGTTCTTCGTGGTGCTCGCGATCGGAATCCACGCCCACTCCTCCTCCCCCCGCCCCGCTGCCCGCGCGCAAGCCGGTCCCCCCGCAGCGAACGCCCCCAGCTGGGTGGTGGAAGGAAAGTGGATGAAATCGCGGGAGGAGGCAATCGACTCCGCTCTGGAGCAGGCCCGGGCCGAGGTCGTGGCTTACCTGCGCACCAAGGACCAGCGCCTGGAGTGGATGCCGCCGGTTGATTTCATCCGCGCGCACCTGCTGGCCGACCTGACCCCCGAGGAGGTGCCGCAGCCCGAGGCCGGCCCGCGTGGCGAGGCGCGGGCGCTGCGCCCGATTCACCACAGCGGCCACCAGGTATTGGAGGAAGAGAAGGACTTCCAGGACCTGAACGCACCCCTGGGACGGATGCGCAAGGTACACCTGAAGGTGACACTCGATCCCGGCGACTACAACACGATTCAAAAGATGGACTGTGAATACCGCCAGCAGCAGCGGCAGGTCCTTTCGCAGCAGCGCCAGGTCTTCCTGGCCAAGGTGCTGGCCGGGGTAGTGGCGGTCCTGGTGGCGGTGGCCGGCTATTTCCGCTTGGAGGAGGCGACCAAGGGTTACTACACCGGCTGGCTGCGCCTTGCGGCCGTGGGCCTGGTCGCTGCCGTGGTGGCGGGGTTGCTGCTCGTCGCGTGATTCTATTCGGAATCGTTCGGGATGGTCTTGCGTGCTGCTGCGGTTTAGCGCGCGACACGGAGCAGAGTGCCAGCGGCAAAGGCCATCAATCCCACAGTTCCCTCTCTCACCCACCGCCTCCCGCTACCAACTCGCTGGACTCCTCCCTTCACCCATGTTACGTTGCCAACCAGTTCGCCAGCTGATTACAACCAAGCCGACCACCCGGAGCCTGGGCCAAGCCAATATCGCCGAGGTCCTGTACCTGATCGCTGGCCGCGGGTACAATGAGGGGAGTGAACCACATCCTTCTCCCAACCAGGGGGGGTGGACCATGGCGGCACTTTTCCAGGACGGGGGCATTCGATTTCGCTACCCCGAGAACTGGCGCCTGGAGCGCGAAGATAACGAGGAAGGCTGGACGGTCTCGGTGCAAAGTCCGGGTACCGCCTTCCTGATGCTCTGCCTGCGCGAGGACCTGCCCAGCACCGAACAGTTGGCCGACACCACGCTGGAGGCCCTGCGCGAGGAATACCCCGACCTGGAAGCCGACGACCGCGTCGAGCTGGTGGCCGGCCAGCCCGCTGTCGGTCATGACATCCGCTTCTTCAGTCTCGACCTGACCAACACCTGCTGGACGCGCAGCTTTTACACCTCGCGCGGCACGGTCCTGCTCTTGTGCCAGACGAGCGATCTCGAATTGGAGACGGCTGAGCCCGTCCTGCGCGCCATCTGTGCGTCGATCACCCTCGAGGACGACTGACCCTTTCCCGCCCTCGCCGGCCTCCTTTTGTGCCGGTACGATAGTCTTGGCCGCCAACCCGCCCCACCGGGCCGTCCCGAAACCCCAGCGCAGAAAGTGATCCCATGGACCCGCAAGTCTTTGACGAGCTCGAGCGTACCGTGGCCACGGAAGGGCCGGCCGCCGCCATCGACCGCCTCTGTACCCGTCTGCGCGAGCAGAAGGATTACGGCAGCCTGTTCTACGCTCTGTTGATGAAGAAGCGGTACGAACTGGGCGTTTCGCCGTTGCCGACCGGGCCAGCCCAGGACCTGCCCGAGTCCGCCCACGCCCCATATGAACAGGCTATCCGCGAGGCTGGCCGGCTCGTCGGCCGGCTCTACCTCGAAGCAGGCGACATTCCCCAGGCCTGGGCCTACTTCCGCATGCTCGGCGAGCCGGAGCCGGTTGCGGCCGCCCTGGAGCGGTATCAGCCCCGCGACGACGACGACGTGCAAACACTGGTACACATCGCTTTCTACGAAGGGGTCCATCCGCGCAAGGGGTTCGACTGGATCCTGGAGCGCAATGGCATCTGCAATGCCATTACCACTCTTGGCAGCGTGGAGCTGCCCCACTCGGCGGACGTGCGGCGCTACTGTGTCCAGCGGCTGGTCCGGGCGCTGTACCAGGAGCTGCGCGAGCGGCTGGCGGCCGACATCGCCCATCGGACGGGCGGGCCGGCTCCGACTGGATCGGTCCGCGAGCTGTTGGCGGAGCGCGACTGGCTCTTTGCAGATGAGTACGCCCACATTGACATCTCGCACCTCAGCGCGGTGGTGCAGATGAGCATTCAACTGGAGCCGGGCGAGGAGCTGAACCTGGCCCGCGAGCTGTGCCAGTATGGCCAGCGCCTGCCCGCGCGCCTCCGCTACCCCGGCGACCCGCCGTTCGAGGACCAGTACCGCGCCTACGGTCTTTACCTCGACGCCCTGGCCGGCGAGAACGTGGAGGAGGCATTGGCCTATTTCCGGAGACAGGCGGAAGAGGCGGACCCGGAGACCGTGGGCACCTACCCGGCCGAGGTGCTGGTGAACCTCTTGCTGCGCTTGGATCGGCCGGCCGAGGCGTTGGCAGTGGCCCGCCGTTTCTTGACGAAGGTGGACAGCCGCCGGCTGTCGTGTCCGGGCATCGCGGAGCTATGCCGGCTAGCCGGCGACTACGGCACGCTGGCGGAGGTGGCCCGCGAGCAGGGCGACACCGTCCACTTCCTGGCGGGATTGATCGCCGTGAGCCGGCACGGAACCCACTAAAAGCATATCATCCTCTCGGGGCTCTGTTTCACACTGTACTTTCCGCGAACTTCTAACACTCAGGCAGCTCAATCGAGCAGGCGGGGAGCGAAGGGTTAAAACTCCTGCCACTCCGGCCGCTCCCGCACAGCCACACGGATTGCTTCGCGGCGGATTTCCCGTGGCCACGCCCGGCGCTTGTCCGCATGCGAGGGCCGACGCTCCTCTTCGTCCCACACCGGCCGTGCCACCAGCCCCTCCGCGCTGCGCTGCCACGCCCAGGTCCTCACGACCGCTGGAGCAAATCAGGTTGACCGCCAGGGCCCCCGGTGGGCCTAGACATGCCCCCCTGCGGCTGACCCGCTCCCCCAACCCCCTTGACCTCCTTGAAGGTCGGTTCGAGGGCCGTGCGAGCCGCCATCACCGCCACGACCTCGGCGGCGCTCACGCTCGTGGCCGTGCCGACGTAGGCGCGTCAGCCCGTCATCTCACGCACAATCACCCCCTGGATCGCACCACCGGCGGGTCGCCACGTTGCCAGGAAGGTCTTGATGGTCTGGACCACGCGCTTGCCGTACTGCCCGCCCCCAGCGGCCGCCAGCCCCGCTGCTGCCGGGCACGCTTGGCCAGGTCGAACGGCTACTAGCGGCAGCAGCCAGGCACGGACATTGCACTGGCTCGCCTGCTGCCTGCTCCGCAAGGTCGCGTGACGTTAGCTTTTTCACAGAAAGTACAGTCTCCTTCTGTCCGCGTCTTTTCGGCTTTCCCAGTTTTTGAACAATTAATCCGGCGGCCGATAGTCTCGGAATCTTCCATCAGGGCCGACATACCCAAGGCTCTCGCATTGCTCGTTCAGTTCAGGAAATGGAGGCTGCCCCATCACATCGCGGACCTGGATGAACGTCACCCTAAGACTATTACCCTCCCTTAATATCCACACCGTATGGGGCACTACCCCGGGATACCCCCTTAGCCAGTTTTCCAACTCTCGGTCATCGGCGGGCATGGCTGTAAATTCGGCCTTTAGGCTGTAAATGAACGAAATCCTGATGGACTGGAATGCGAACCAGATTCCGCCAGCAAGGGCCATCAGGATGGTTGCCCCAACGACAATGTACATAAACCTCCGCATAAGCCGTTGCCCACAAAGCTCACAGCGCATCTCTGCATCACACTCTTGAGGCTTCGCGATCCTCGCCTGAGTGCAGAGTAAAAGCCTTCGGCAGTTCAAAACGGCCACATGGACAACCTCTTGATCTCTTCAGGCACATCTTCTATTGGACGGCCATCTTTCCCTCGCTTCACAGCCGAGTCCCACTCAATTATAAGTTGAGCATAGGATGTCGAGGATAAAGTAGTACGTGCCCACCTGTAACCAAGGTATTCATCTAATGCCTCACGCGTGAACGAATTGCAGTTGCAGCCAACGGCGCTATAATACCGGAACCTCCTGCTCGTTGCTTGAGGACGCCACTGTTTGCTTGGGGGGAGAGCAGTCAATCTTTTCTTCTCTTCATCAAGCAACCGCCCAAGACCCAATTCCTTCTTTACTGATCGCTGCGCAAAGCGCTTAACTTTTCCGGGCCATAGAACGAGGTATGGACCCTCCCCTCTCGGCATTCCGGGACTGGAAGGAGTGGCGTCGGATGCGGGCGCTGAGGTTGAAGCAAGAAGGCTGGTCTCAGCGGGCAATTGCCGCGGCCCTGGGCGTCTCCCCAGCCGCCGTTAGCCAGTGGCTGGCTGCTGCTGACCGGGATGGCCCCGATGCCCTTCGCTCCCATCCTGCCCCCGGCCGCGCCCCCGGCTGACGGCGGAGCAGAAGCGCCTGATCCTGGAATTCCTCGGGCACGGCCCGGAGGCTTACGGCTTTCGCGGCCAGGTCTGGACTTGCACCCGCATCGCCTTGGTCATCGAGGAAGCGTTCGGCGTCCGCTACCCCAAGGGCCACGTCGGCCGGTTGCTCCAGGAACTGGGCTGGACGCCGCCAATGCCGATCCGGCGGGCCATCCAGCGCTGGCGCACCGAGGCCTGGCCTGAACTGCTCCGGCGGGCACGGCGCGAGCGCCGGGTGCTGGTCCTCGAGGACGAGTCGGGGTTCTACCTGCTGCCGGGGCTGGTCAGGACCTACGCGCCCGAGGCGCAGACGCCGGTCATCCGCGAGGTGCAGACGCGGGACCACCTGTCGGTGATGGACGGGATGACCCCCCGAGGGCAAGGTCTACACGCTGGCGCGCCAGGAGTCGCTCAACGGGCTGCACACGATCGAGTTCCTGGTCCACTGGGCGCTAGCGCGTCTGGGGCCCCGGGCGGCCGGTGCCGCGGGATCACCCAGGAGCGGATGCCGCCGCAGCGGGCCGTCACATGGTGGGCCGCGGCGTCGTAAGCGGCGGCGGCCAGCAGCCGGTCCCCCACCGCGTGCTGGCCGGCCGCTACGACCATCGCTCACGACTTCCTGAGCAGCACAAAGCTGGTGCCGCCCTGCGGCGACTGGACCTGGAGCAGAACGCCCTCTTCCAGCGACTTCTTCTCCAGGGCGTCGCGCAGCTCGGCGGCCGACGTCACCGGCACCCGGTCCACCTTGGTGACCAGCATGCCGCGCGACAGCCCGCCGAGGGCGGCCAGGCCGTCCTCCTCGACCCGGGTGATCAGCGCCCCCTTGGCCGACGACTTGTAGCCGAGTTGCTCGGCCAACTCGGGTGTCAGGTCGGTGGCCTCGGCACCGATCTTATCCAGGTTGATGGTGTTCGTGTCGCGCCGTGGGGTGCGCGGCAGCGGCACACGGGTGGTGCCGAACTGCGCCGGCTGCTCCTCGATGGTCACCTGGAGGCGGCGCGGCTTGCCGTCGCGCACTACCGTGACCTCAACGGAGCGGCCCAGCGGCAGGGCGGCTACCGCCATCTGCAATTGTCGGCTCTCCTTGATCGGCTTGCCTTCCAGGGCGATGATGACGTCGCCTTCCTGGATACCGGCCTTGGCTGCCGGCGAATCGTCGAAGACCGTCGTCACCAATACGCCGCCATCCCGCTCCACCCCCAGCCGAGCCGCCAGCTCGCGGTCGGTCAGATCCTTGATCTGCACCCCCAGATAGCCTCGATGCACCACCCCTTCCTTGAGCAGCTGGGTCATGATGTTGCGGGCCAGGTTGCTGGAAATGGCCAGCCCCACTCCCTGGAAGCCGCCGGAGCGGCTCTTGATGGCCGAGTTGATGCCGATCACCTTGCCTTCCAGGTTAACCAGCGGGCCGCCGCTGTTGCCCGGGTTGATCGCCGCATCGGTCTGCACGAAGTCCTCGTACATGTTCATGCGCAGGCTGCGTCCCTTGCCGCTGATGATGCCGTGCGTCACCGAGCCGGTCAGCCCGAACGGCGCCCCCACCGCCAGCACCCGGTCGCCGATCTCCATCTGGTCGCTATCGCCCAACTCCAGGTAGGGCAGCGGACCCCGGGCGTCGATGCGGACGATGGCCAGGTCGGTCTTGGGGTCGGTCTTGATGTCGCGGGAGAGGAACTTCCGGCCGTCGGCGAACTGAATCTCAACCTGATCCGCTCCGTCCACGACATGGAAGTTGGTCAGGACCACTCCCTTGGGATCGACCACAAAGCCGGAGCCGAAGCCGCGGAACGGCACCTCGTCGGGGATTTCGAAGGGAATGCGGCCAAAGTCTTCGAAGAAGCGACGGAACTCCTCGGGAATCTGGTCGTCGAGCGGCGACCGGCGGCGCGGCGGGGACTGCCGCGAGCTGGCGGCCGGCTTACTCCGGCTCTCGATGCTTACCACCGCGGGCAGGACCTTCTTGACCACGTCCCGGTATGAGGTCAGTTCCTTGGGGATGGCCGGCGGGGCCGTCGCCTGTCCCTGAAGAAACGGCCCCGCTTGGAAGACCAAACCGCCGCCCAAAGCGCCGAGGATGAGAAAGGTTGGGGCAAGCATCCATCGTTTCATCGCTACAGACACCTCCCTTACTAAAAGAGCCGCCCTTCCCCAGAGGGCGCCCTTGATGTGAAAGATTGGCGAATAGGTTAAGGTTACGCTGTGCCGAGTACAACCATGTACTTTACCAAAGGCCGGCTCCCTAGGGTAAGACCCCGGGGATGACTCACGAACGGGGGCAGCTAGAAAAGCCGGCGAGCCTGATTAATCCCCCTCATAATTCTACGCAGCAACCGCCCCTAAGGTTGGGTTCGGAGGAGGGTATTCCTGGCCCTCCCTTTCTCTTGAGGGGGCACCAGATTGCGCGGCAACGCCGCCTAGGTCAAGAGCCTGTTTGGTAACTATCCAAAGGGGCCGGGAATTCATGAGACATCCGTGATCCACTTGACGGGGCTGTTCTCGGTGCCACGGTTAGGGCTGATAGCCGGTGCCCCGCTCCGCCCTGCCCATCCCGGAGGGCACCACCGGGCCTGGGAGGTGGCACCAGGTCAGCGGCAACCCAGGCCATTCCCGTAGGACACCCTGGCAATGATCCGGACAAGCGTCCCGCTGCTGGTTTTCCTGCAGGCTGCGGCACAACCTCATCCATATCCTCTCTGCCTTGCCTTCCTCTTCCGTTTGTGTATCAGTGACAGGGGTATGGCATATCCTTTGCCTGTTTTGCACAGAGTACCCAGATGCTTGATTGGTGAGGTTCCGGTTTGGAGGGTGCTCGAATGCGAACAACATTTCTAGGGGTGTGTGCGGCTGCCCTGGTCGCGGCGGCCGGCACCGACAGAACAGTAAGAGCGTGGTGGGACTGTGGTTGGCCGGTCCATGTGCCGCAAGTCCGGTTCGAATACCGGACCATTACCTGCTACCGCCCGGAATATCGCACCGAATGGCGTGAGGTGGAACGCACCGTCTACCGCTGTGTTCCCGAGACACGCGAACAGGAAATCCAGGAAACGGTCCTGGTCCCGCGCTGGCGCGAGGTGGAGTGCCAGCACATCGTACTGGTGCCCCACACGCGCGAGGAGACGCGCCAGGTCACGGTCTGCCGGCTTGAGTGGCGCGAGGAGCAGCGCGAACGCACCATGCTGGTGCCGGAGGTGACTTACCAGGAGCGCCAGGTCACGGTCTGCGTTCCCGAGTGGCGCCAGGAGACCCGCCAGGCCACCGTCCTGGTCCCCGAGGTGCGCGAGGAGGAGCGGCAGCACACCGTGACCTACTTCCGGGTAGTGCCGGAGAAGCAGACCCGCCAGGTCGTCTGCTATGAGACAGTCCACGTTCCCGTCTGCGACCCCTGCACCGGCCACTTCTACACCGTCTGCCAGGCGATGCCGCGCGTCCAGGACATCGAGGTCACGGTCGCCCGCTGTGTGCCCGAGCAGCGGACCGAGACGTTCAAGGTCCCCGTCTGCATCACCCGGCCGGAGACGCGGACCTACACGGTGCAGGTGCCCTATGCCCGCGAGGAGGTCCGCACCGAGCGCGTGCCGGTCTGCACTTTCCGTGAACAGAAGCAGACCTACACGGTACGGGTGCCCTACACCCGCGAGGAGGTCCAGACGCAGAAGTTCCCGGTGCAGGAGTGGCGCCCCGAGACTCGGACATACAAGGTGAACGTGGTGGAGTACCAGCCGCAGACCCGCACCCGCAAGGTGCCGGTGACCACCTTCCGCCAGGTAGCCGAGGTCGTCAAGGAGCGGGTCCCGGTCGTCACCTGCGTCCAGGTGCCTTACCAGGTGCAGGTATGCGTGCCGGTGTGCGTCCCGTAGGGCCGCAGAACGGGTCCGGCACTGCCCGGGCCGCTCTCTCGGCGGAGGGGGCGGCCTTTTTGTTCCCGACACCCTTTTCCGGCCCCGCCTCAAGACCCCGGTCCTTCCTGGCAAGGCCCGCCCCAGTGAGCTAAGTCTTTCAATAGAGCACCTGCGCAACAACGATCCACCCCAAGGGCCGGTCCGTGTCCTGCCCCGCCGCCGGGGCTGGGCGAACGGCCTACCAGGTGCGGGACGAGAGGGGGCGCCATGGCCGATCCGACCCTACCTTCGCCGACGGCCACCCGGGAAGCATCCGCGGCACCGTCGGACCATTCGCTGCTGCGGCACCTGCGCGGCGGCAGCGAGGAAGCCGCCACCCAGATCTACCTCCGCTACGCCCACCGGCTCCGTGCCCTGGCCCGAGCCCGCTGCTCGTCCGAGCTGGCCCGCCGCGTCGAGGTCGATGACATTGTCCAGTCAGTCTTCTCCAGCTTCTTCCGTGGCATCAACCAGGGCTATTACGATGTCCCGGTCGGGGAGGAGCTCTGGAAACTGTTGCTGGTCATCGCTCTGAACAAGATCCGGACCCAGGGCAACTACCACCGGGCCGCCAAGCGTGACGTGCGCCTGACCAGCGGGGGGCAGGACCTCGATGAACTCGACCGCCACGGCCACGAGCCGGACGGCACGCCGATGGCCATCCTGCAAATGGTCATTGACGAGACTGTCGAGCGCCTCCCCGAGCAGCAGCGGCAGATGGTTGTCCTGCGCATCGAGGGGTACGAGGTGGCCGAGATCGCGGCCCGAGTGGGGCGCTCCAAGCGGACGGTCGAGCGCGTCTTGCAGGAGTTCCGGCAGCAGCTGGCCCGGACCCTCGACCTGAAGCAGGAGGCCTGACATGAGCGCCGCCAGTCCCGCTCCGCCGCAGACGCTGGACGACTTCATCGAGCGCTACGAGGATGCCCAGTGTCGCGCGGGGACGGCCGAGCTGGAACGCTTCCTCCCTGATCCCGCCCACCCCCTCTACCGGGAAGTCCTCCGCGAGTTGGTGCGGCTGGAGCTGGAGTATGGCTGGCAGCGCGGCCGGCCAACGCCCCTGGCCGACTACGAGCGCCGTTTCCCCGAACTCTTCTGTGACCCCGCCTGCTTGCGAGAGATCGCATTTGAGGAATATCGGTTGCGCGGCCAGGCGGGTCAGGCTCCGTCGCGCGCTGAATATGAACAACGCTACGGGATCGACACCCGCGACTGGCCGGGGCCCGACCGCCCCGCGGCCGCCGGCCCCCGGCTTGACGATCCGCTCGGCCGGGCCGCTCGATCTTACCGCGACCTGCGCCAGGCCCATTACGACGATGCCTCGCTGGAGCGGTTGCTCGGCGAGATCGACCATGCCCAGCTCTTCCGCGACCTGCATCGCTCCGACCCGGCAGCCGCCGACCGCCTGGCCCAGGCCCTGACCAACCTTCCGGAGGTCGGCTCCGAGTTTCTCGGGTTTCGCCTGCTGGCCGAACTGGGGCGCGGGGCCTTTAGCCGGGTCTACCTGGCCCGGCAGGGCGACCTGGCCGACCGTCCCGTGGCGCTCAAGGTTGCTCCCGACCTGGTGGGCGAATCGCAGACGCTAGCCCAGTTGCAGCACACTCACATCGTCCCCATCTACTCGCTGCACCGTTGCAGCCCCTTCCAGGCGGTGTGCATGCCCTACTTCGGCGCCACCACCTTAGCCGACGTCCTCCGCGCCTTGCAGGCGCGGCCACGCCTTCCCGCCTCGGGCAAGGAGTTGGCCGCCCTCCTTGCCGAGTGTCACAGCAAGGCCGCGGCCCTTTCTCCACCAGCCCCCGCCGGGCCGTCCTCGGACTTGCCGGTCCGGCTGCTGGAGCGGCTGACCTATGTCGAGGCGGGGCTCTGGATCGGCGCCCGGCTGGCGGACGGACTGGCTCATGCCCACGAACGGGGGATCATCCACCGCGACCTGAAGCCGGCCAACGTCCTGGTGACTGCCGAGGGCCAGCCGATGTTGCTGGACTTCAACCTGTCGGAGGACACCAAGCTCCGCGACTCGGCCCCGGCAGCCAGCATCGGCGGCACGCTGCCCTACATGGCACCCGAACACCTGGAGGCCTTCGCCGGCCAGCCGCGGACGGTGGACGGCCGGGGCGACGTTTACGCCCTGGGGGTCATCCTGTTCGAGCTGCTCGCCGGCTCGCATCCGTTTGTCATTCCGCGCGGCCGTCTGGACGAGGTCTTGTCCCGGATGCTGGACGAGCGCCGCGGTCCGCCGCCCGACCTGCGCCGTCGCAACCCTGCCGTCTCGCCCGCCGCGGCGGCCATCGTCCGCCGTTGCCTGGAGCCTGACCTGGATCGGCGCTACCGGACGGCACGTGAACTCCAGGAAGACCTGGAGCGCCATCTCCGGCACTTGCCGCTGCGCCATACGCCGGAGCCATCGCTGCGCGAACGGGCCCGCAAGTGGCTGCGGCGCCACCCGCGGCTGGCCTCATCGGGCGGCGTGGCCGCGGTGGCCGGTGCCGCCCTGCTGGTCCTGGTGCTGCTGCTCGCAGCCCGCGGCCAGCGCCTCGCTCGGCTGGAGGCCGCCGAATCGGCCGAACAGTTCCGCCGGGAGCTGCGCAGCATCCAGTTCGACCTGCTCAACACCCGACCCTACGAAACCGCTGCTCTCGACGCGGCCCTGGAGCGGTGCCGTCGGCTGCTGGAACGCCATCACGTTCTGGACAACCCGCGCTGGCAGGAGAGGACCGGACTCCGCGCCCTGGCCCCGGAAGCCCGGCAGCGCCTGGTCCGGGAGGTCGGCGAGCTGCTTCTGCTCTGGTCGCGCATCGCCGCTGTGCGGGCGGACCGATCCGGCCCGGGAGCAGAGCGCGACGAACTGCTCCAGACCGCCCTCCGGCTCAACGAACGGGCCGAGTCGTGTTACCCCGCCGATCAGGTTCCCCGCGGCGTCTGGCGGCAGCGGGCGGAGGTGCTGCGGCTGCTCGGCCGGGCGGAGGAAGCCCGAGTCCTCCGGGAGCGGGCCGCATCCGGACCCCTCGCCGGGACCCGCGACCTGGCGCTGCGAGCGAGTGAGTACGCCCTCCAGGGGCGCGGCCGGGAGGCCCTGCCGCTCTTCCTGCAAGCCGTGCGCGAGGACCCAACCGACTTCTGGACCTGGTTCGACCTGGGGCTATGCTACGAGGGGCTGGCCCAGGACGCCGAGGCCGCCGCCTGCTTCAGCACCTGCATCGCCCTGGCGCCGGAGTTCACACCGCTTTACTACAAGCGCGGCCTGGCGCACCTGCGGCGGAATGACCATGAGCAGGCCCGCGCCGACTTCGACCGGATCCTTCGCGACCAGCCGGAGATGACCGAGGCGTTGATCAACCGGGCCCTGGCGCTGATCGGCCTGCGCGAGTATCGCCTGGCGCTGACCGACCTCACGCGGGCGCTGGAACAGGACACGCCGCCGACGCGTGTTTATTTCCTCCGCGCCCGGGTGCGCGAGCTGCTGGGGGACCGCGACGGGGCCCAGCGCGACCGGGTGGAAGGGCTGGCGCGTCGGCCGACGGATGAGGCGAGTTGGGTGGTGCGCGGCTCGGCCCGGATGGCCGACGACCCCGCCGGGGCACTGGCCGACTTCGATGAGGCACTGGCTCTCAACCCGCGCTCGCTGACCGCCTTGCAGAACCGGGCACACGTCCTGGCGGAGCGGCTCGGTCAGACCGATGCCGCACTGGAAACCCTCGACCGCCTGCTAGAGTTTTATCCTGATTTCGTGCCCGCCCTCGCCGGCCGGGGGATCTTGCGGGCCCGGCAAGGCCGACGTGAGGAGGCCCTCCGCGACGCCCAGGCCTGCCTGGCCCGTGACAGCCGGCCGGAAATCCTCTACCAGGTGGCCGGCATCTACGCCCTGACCTCCCGGCTTGAGCCCGACGATCGCTGGGAGGCGCTGGAGCACCTGGGGTTGGCCCTGCGCAAGGGATACGGCCTTGACCTGATCGACCGCGACCGCGACCTCGACCCGATCCGACCTCTACCGGAGTTCCGACGGCTGATCGAAAAGGCACGCGCCGCTTCCGCCCGTTCAGGCACCACTTGATACCGAATCACCGAGACCGGCTGTCTTCGGCCGCCTGCGGCTTAGCACCGGACCTCAGCGCTCCGTCCCAGGCGGCAAGGCTACACCCGCAACCGGCGCAGGATGTCGTGGGCGCTGATGACACCGATAAGAACGCCGTCACGGTCCACCACGAAAAGGCGATGCACCTTCAGGGCCAGCATCTCTTCGACCACCTTGGCAGCGGGCCTCTCCGGTGGGACCGAGAAGACCACCGGCGTCATGATGTCGCGCACCCGGGTCACATCGATGTCCCCTGCCCCGGGGCCCTGCGCCAGGCCCTCCATCCCCCGGCTCAGCTCGCTCCGATCATAGTACTCCGGCACGGCGGTCAGGCTTCGCTCCCGGTCGTGGACCAGGATGTCCGACTGACTCAGGACGCCGACGGGCCGGCCGGCCTCATCGATGACCGGGGCGGCGCTGAAGCCTCGGTCTGTGAGCAGGGCGATCGCCTCGCGGACGGTGGCATCCTCCCGGATCGAGATCGGGTTGGGCGTCATCAGGTCGGCGGCGGTGTCGGCCCACAGAGTCAGACGGGGTGCCGGTTCGGTAGGGATGGGATTAGCCATGGCGGGTCTCCTGGGTTCGCCCTGCGGTTATCCGAAGAGGAGGTAAAGCAAACCCCATGCCGGAACCGGGGGTGAAGAGATGAGAACGCCGGCAATCTGAATCCAGGCTGCCCTTTCCGTGAGAATCGACCAGCGGCACAAGACGGGTTCGCTGCACGGGCTGGTGCCGCGTTACCCGGCCGTCCCCGACGGCCTGCGGGCCGAGGTCGCAGAGCTGCGCGAGCGCGTCTAACGCAAAAAGCCCCGGAAAACCGGGGCTTTAAGCAAATCCTGGCCGTTGGGTGCAACTCCTTGCAAGACTTAGGGATACCCCCAAGGGGACTCGAACCCCTGTCTTAGCCTTGAGAGGGCTATGTCCTAGGCCGCTAGACGATGGGGGCAAATGATTGCTTTTTTCGGATTTAATCAATCCTTCTCAGTCCGCTCAACCCTCCTGCACACCCACAACATACGACCCATCCGGTTGGGATGGACCGACCACAGGATACCGTGGCGGCTCTATCAAGGAGCCGTCGCTATATCCAAGGAGGATTTTACCACACCGGCCGCTGGCGACAAGCCCACTAAAACTCGACTTGGGAGCGTTCCCGTTTCTGCGCACGGTCAGGGAGATACCAACTCCGCCTTGCGGTCCGGGGGGGCGATGCCGCGCTTCGGCTGCCACGTCCTCGATCACCGCTGTCCGGCGGGAGAACTTCCGAAGCACGACGGGAGAGATGCCCGCGCTCTCGAAATCGTCTCGCTGGCGTACGACCGCGTAGCCCAGCTCCTGCAAGCGGTTGGCCAGCCGCACGCGGTAGCCTCATGCCAGCGCCCAGGCCCGGTGGTGCCATCCGGGGTGGCCGGGGCGGAGCGCAGCGACACCCCGGAAAGAGGCGCCGGGACAGAGCCGAGCGAATCCCGATGACCCCGATGCGGCAGCGCTGCTTCGGCCGCCGCTCCTCACGCCACTGCGGTCAGAGCCGTTCTCGGCTTGGAAAGAAGAAAGAAGGTTCCGATAATGGAGCAGGCCGGCCGGGACGAACTTGTCGGAGCGGCGGGCCGTACTAGCATAAGTAGTGCCTTCTCGGTTCACGGCCGTGGACCTGCCGAGGCCGGCGCGGGCTGCTTGTGTCGCGAACCGGCCCATGGATCCCGCCCGCGTCGTGAGCCGCACTTCCGGCCAAGCACAGGACGCACGCATGATCCAGGTTGACCAGCTGACAAAATACTTCGGCCCGATCCTGGCGGTGGACCACATCAGCTTCGAGGTCGCTAAGGGGGAGATCGTCGGCTTCCTCGGCCTCAACGGGGCCGGCAAAACCACCACCATGCGCATCCTGACGACCTACTTGCCGGCCACCAGCGGCGTCGCCAAGGTGGCCGGCTACGACGTCATGACCGAGTCGATGGAGGTCCGCCGCCATATCGGCTACCTGCCCGAGAGCGTGCCGCTGTACACCGAGATGCGCGTCGAGGAATACCTCCACTACCGCGCCAAGCTCAAGGGGGTCGAGCGCAAGGAGCGGGCCAAGCGGATCGAACAGAGCCTGGAGCGCTGCCGCATCCGCGAGGTGCGCCGCCGGCTGATCGGCACGCTGTCGAAAGGCTACCGCCAGCGTGTCGGGCTGGCCGACGCCATGGTCCACGACCCGCCCATCCTGATCCTCGATGAGCCGACCGTCGGCCTCGACCCGCTCCAGATCCGCGAGACGCTCAACACCATCAAGGAGCTGGGCCGCCAGCACACCATCCTGCTCTCCACCCACATCCTGCCGGAAGTGGAAGCTGTCTGCGAGCGGGTCATCATCATCAACCGGGGGCAGATCGCCCTGGACAAGAAGCTGAGCGAGTTGGCCACGGAGGCGGCGGTCATTGTCATCGAGGTGCGCGGGCCGGCCGAGCAGGTGGTCAACGTGCTGCGGACCACCGATGGCGTGGCCCAGGTGACGCCGCTGCCGGTCAGCGACGGCGTAGTCGGCTACGAGGTCCGCACCCACCAGGACCGCGATCTGCGCGAGGTGATCTCGCAGCGAATGGCCAGGAACGGCTGGCCGATCCGCCGGCTCGACCTGCGCCGCCGCCGGCTGGAAGACCACTTTGTCAACGTCATCATGGGCGACCATTCCCCCTTCCCCAGCCGTCCCGCCGCCCGCGAGTCGAGTACCGCCATCCAGGCTGCGGTCGGCTCCAGCGCGTGACGAGACGGCAATCGCGTGAAGGAATCTCTGAGGCCCACGACCATGAGCAAAGCGATCACGGAACGACCGGAATACCGGGAGGCAGCCGGCGACTGGCAATCGCACGAGACCGCTCCCTCGCTGGTGCGCGTCGATGAGCCGACGCTTGGCCGGTTCGTCGGCTTCGTCGGCTTGATGTGTCTGGCGTTGGGCGGCACTGCGCTGGGGCTGACGGCGGCCGGTTGGACGCGCGGCATCGGCCCCACCTGGGGGAGCATCTTTAGCATCGCCGGCCTGGCCTGCCTGTTGTTCCATGCCCTGTGCGACAGCGACGTGCAGGTCCGCCGGGTCTACGGCCTGGTCGGGTTCTTGTGGCTGATCGTCGGCGTGGCCCTCACTGCCCTGCCGATCAAGGGGCCGGCCGGCAGCCTGTTTCTGCCGTATGGCTACGCCTGCCTGGGTCTGGCGCTGCTGTTCTTGCTGCCGTTCGCCCGCCATGAAACCGAACCGAAGTGGCATCGGATAACGGTCTATACCCTGGGCGGCGTCGGGGCGGTGCTGGCGGCGACCGGCTTCCTCTTTGGCAGCGTCAATCCCGGGGGGTGGTTCCTGCTCCCCTACGGGGCGGCGGTGGCGATCCTGGGCGTGTTCTATCTGGCGGCCTTCATCAGTTTCACCGGCATCAGCAGTGACCTCGGCTACCTCGCGGGATTGGCGGTCGGCGCTGCGGGGCTGGTGGTCTTCCTGGTCGCACTGGTCCGCTCCCTGTTAGCCGGCCCGACCGAGTCGTACTTCGTTCCCAACGGGCTGGTGTTGATGAGTCTGGGCGTTGTCTACATGGCCCTGTCGGCCGGCCTCTGCCTCGATAACCGCCTGGTAGTAATGACCCGCCGCGAGTTGGCTACGTTCTTCTATTCACCCATCGCCTACTTCGTGCTGCTCGGCCTGACGGTGGTCGGCTGGTACTTCTACTGGGACTTCGTCATGGAGCTAAGCTCCCCGCGGGCCCGGCTGGTTGAGCCGGTCATCAAGGAGTACCTCTGGGGGGTAATGCCGATCATCTGTGTCATCTTCATCGTACCGGTGCTGACCATGCGGCTGCTGAGCGAGGAGCAGCGGATCGGAACGCTGGAGGTGCTGCTGACGGCTCCCATTGATGAGGTGTCGGTGGTGCTGAGCAAGTTCCTGGCGGTCTGGCTCTTTTACCTGCTGCTGTGGCTGCCGTGGGGCCTGTTCCTGATCGCCCTGCGTGTCGGCAACGGCGAGCCGTTCGAGTATCGGCCGTTGTTGACCTTCTACATCATGCAGGCATGCCTGGGGGCCAACTTCCTGGCAATGGGCCTGTTCTTCTCCAGCCTGACCCGCAACCAGATCATCGCTGCCGTGCTGACGTTTGCCGGTATGGTCGGCTGGGTGGCGGTCAACTTCATGAAGTGGCGGCTGGAGCAGGGCAGCGGCCCGACCAGCGAAACCTGGGTGACGATTCTGACGCATGTCTCCTTCGTCGATCTCTGGTGGCGGACGCTTGACGGCGTGCTGCTGCCGAACTACCTGTTGTTCCATGTCTCGGCCGCCGTCTTCTGGCTTTTCTTGACCGTCAAGGTGCTGGAATCGCGCAAGTGGCGCTGAATCGATTGCGGATTGCGGATTGCGGATTGCGGATTGCGGATTGCGGATTGCGGATTGGAGGAATTGAGGGGCGTAGATGACGGGTCGGAAGCGTTGGTCTTTGAATCCGCAATCCGCAATCCGCAATCCGCAATCCGCAATCCGCAATCCGCAATGGGTTTGAGGGGAAACATCATGGCAAGTTCCGAGACAAGCCCGCGGCCGGAGCAGGGCGCACCGGCCTGGCTGGAGTTCTTGACTCGCCGCCGCAAGGAGACCGCCTACGCCCTGTTCGGCGCCGCCGCGGTGGCGGCTGCGATCGGCGCCTGGGTCGGCTACCGCCACAACTGGGAGAACGGGCCGATTTGGCTCTGGGCCCTCACCCTGGGGATCATCGCCCTGGGGGCCGGCCTGTGGCAGTGGTTCCGTGAGCCGGCTGCCCAGGTGTCCGAGATAGAGGCGACCCGGCTGATGGTGTTGACCGCCGGCGGCCTGGCCGGACTGGTCACGACGGTCGTGCTTGGCCTGGGGCTGGTCTGGCAGTGGTGGCCTCACATCGCCGGCGGCTGGAAGGTCTGGCAGGGGGAAGAGGGCTGGCGCATCTGGGTGACAGTGCTGGCTCTGGTGAGCGGTCTGATGGTGATGTTCGTCAGCTTGCAGCTGGCCCGCACCGAGACGCGCACCAGTGCGGGGCTGCGGCGGCTCTTGTACGGCTACAATGCCGCACTCACCGGCCTCTTGTTGTTGGCTATTCTGGTGGTGCTTAACGTCCTCACCTACCTGCCGGCCAAGCCGTTCTCCGTCTTGAGCAAGCCCTACGACTGGACGACGCAGAGCATCTACAGCCTCAGCCCCAAGTCGGAGAATATCCTCAAGAGCCTGGATCGGTCGGTGCGGGTTTATGTGATCATGCGGGCCAGCGGCGAGCTTTACCCGCGCGTCCGCGCTCTGCTGGAGAACTGCCAAGCGGTCACCGACCGCATCCAGGTGGAGTACCTGTCGCCGGAGGCCAACTTGCAGCGGGTCGAGGAGCTACGCGCCGAGTACAAGTTCGGCGACCAGCGCGAGGGCCTGCTGGTGGTCTACGGCACGGGCTCGTCGCCGGAGAATGTCCACTTCATCCCGCCCAGCGCCTTGGTGGAAGGGCCGCGGATGATGGGAGGCGAGGTGCAGGCGTTCCACGGCGAGTCGGCCCTGATCTCGGCCCTCGCCTTCATGATGGAGAACAAGAAGAGGCCGGTGCTCTACTTCACTCAGGGGAACGGCGAGCCGGCCCTGCGAGACTTCAGCCGTCCGGACGGCTTGGGGCAGCTCCGCCAGCGCCTGGAGGACCACGGCTATTACCAGGTCAAGGGCTTGCAGCTCAGCGCCCGCGAGGGGGCCGGATCGGATGACCCCAGCGTGGTAGTGGCCAAGGAGGTTCCGGCCGACGCCGATACCGTGGTGATCGTCCGCCCGACCGAGCAGTTCCCCGCCCACGCCCTCGATGCGCTGCGCGAGTATCTGAACAAGCGGAAGGGGAAGTTGATCGCCCTGCTCGGCATGATCCGCAATCCAGCCGACCGCTCGCAGATGAAACACACCGGGATCGAGGAACTCCTGCGCGAGTTCAACGTCCAGGTCGGCGACGAGGTGGTCCTGCACGACTCGCTGGCGACCGATGGGCTGCCCGTTGACTTGGTCACCGTCCGGGCTGCTACCGACTCGATGGGGGCAGCCCGTGGTCCTCTCGCCGGCGCCTTCGCCGATGCCGGCTTCCGGTTGATACTGCCGCGGACGGTGCAGTCCGCCAACCGTCCCGACAGCCCCTACCACGTGGACGTGCTGCTGGAGGTGCCGACGCGGTACGGCCCCTGGACGCAGTCCAACCTTCTCCAGCTCAGCAACGCCTATTACCTGGAACTGGTCAAGCGGGGCGAATTGCAGAACCGGCTGAGCCGGCGGCCGGTGCCAGTCGCCGTGACCGTTTCGGAGAGTGACTCCTCGGTGCCGCGCGATGAGATCCATGCCCATCTCCGCAGCGGCCATCAGAAGCCGCGGTTGGTGGTCATCGGCGACGGCGACTGGGTGGGCAACACCTACATGGCCGGTACGCAGGGCTACTTCTATGACCTGTTCGCCAGCTGTCTGGCCTGGCTGCGCGAACGCCCTGCCAGCATCGGCATCGAGCCGAAGAAGAGTGACGTCTTCCGTTGGAATGCCAACACCAACATTAGCCGGATGGTCTGGCTGCCGGCCATCCTGGCCCTGGTCGGCATCATCGGCTTAGGGACCAGTGTCTGGGTCGTCCGGCGGCGCTAGCGAGACAGCCATGAACTTCAAGACCACCTACGTCCTGTTCGGCCTCCTGATTGCGGTACTGGTCGTTTTCCTGGTGGTCCAGCTCGCCGGCCGGAAGGGACCAGACACCGCCACCTACGTCTTCCCCAGTCTCCACACCAAGACCGCCAGCATCAAGCCGAAGGACATCGACACGGTCGAAATCGAGCTGCACCGGCCGGAGTCCGAGAAGATGGTCTTCGTCCGGACTGAGCAGGGCTGGCGGCTGCGCGAGCCGAACGTGCGGGCCGACGCCGGCCAGCTGGACCAACTCGTCCGCCAGGTGATGGATGCCCAGATCGACGAGAAGGCCGAGGTCACCAGCAACCAGGAGCAGTTCGGCCTGAAGCCGCCCGCCGCCGTGGTCACACTGGTGCAGAAAGGAGGCGAGGCACGGTGGACCCTCAACGTTGGCACCGTCGGCAGCGGCTTCGACGCGCTGGCCTTCGTCAATTCTTCGGAGCGGCCCAACGAGGTGCTGGCTGTCCGCCGCGGCGACCTTAGCGCCCTGCTCAAGGGCCGCGACGCTGCGGGAGCGGAAGGCCAGCGTGTGTTCAAGACCCTGAACGACTACCGGGCCCGCGATCTGCTGGCCCAGCATGCTTTCGACATCCAGTATGTCCGCCTGCAAGGCAAGCCCGGCGAGGTAATCCTGAAGAAGCCTGGAACCG
This sequence comes from Gemmataceae bacterium, assembly GCA_035575035.1. GTDB lineage: Bacteria > Planctomycetota > Planctomycetia > Gemmatales > Gemmataceae > DATLYH01. The sequence goes on along the minus strand of DATLYH010000166.1, from coordinate 3,657 downwards.
AGAATCGCTGGGTCTTCGAAAAGCCCGACTACGGTGAGGCCGACTACTCCGGCGACCCCGGCCGCGATGACAGCCCGCAGGGCGTCCAGGGGCTGCTAGCGAACCTCGCCAACCTCAAGGTCGAGTCGCCCCAGGATTTCGTCACCGTCACCGATGACGCCCGTGAGCTGGCCAAGTACGGCCTCGACAAGGACAACCCGGAGCGTATGCGCATCGAAGTCAAGACCCAGGATACCCTCAGCAGCGGTGAGGAGAAGAAGCCCCCCGTCACCTCCGTGCTCCTGGTCGGCAAGAAGGTCGATGACAAGGAGGACAAGTATTACGCGGCCCTGGACGAAGGAGAGAAGTATCCCAAGGCGGTGGTGAAAATCGCCGGCAGGCTCCGCGACCAAATCTACCAACTGCTGCAAAATCCCAATCCGCTCCGCAGCCGCGACCTGGTCACCCTGGAAACCGGCCAGGTGGACAAGATCGACTGGATCGAGGTAAACAACGGCAGCGAGACGTTCCAGCTGCAAAAGACCGGCGCCGGCAGCTGGGACCTGATCGACAAGACCGGCAAGGTGCGCAAGGCCGACGGTAACGTGGTCGAACGCCTCCTGGATGTGGTCAAGGAACGGCGGCAGATCCGGGACTACCCCGAAGAGAGCAAGACCGACGCCGAGTTGGGCCTGGACCGGCCCAGCGCCGTGGTTTCCTTCTGGGTCGAAAGCCAGAAGAAAGAACCGGAGAAGAAGGAGGCCGACAAGAAGTCGGACGAGAAGAAAGAAGCCGACAAGAAAGAGCCCGAGAAGAAGGACGCGAAGGACGCCAAGGCCGCCGACAAGGATGTCACGAAGGAGGAGAAGAAGGCCCCCGCAAAGCCCGAGGGACCGCCGACGGTCCGGCTGGTCTTCGGCAAGAAGGACAAGGATATCGTTTACGTTCTGCGCGAGATGGGCAAGGACAAGCTGCGGGCGGCTGTGGCCGAGGCCCTTCTGACCAAGGTGACGCAGGACAAGCTAGCCTATCTCGACCGCCGCCTGCCTGACTTCCCGAAGGACAAGGTGGTCAAACTGACGCTCCTTCGCGACGGCCAGACTTATGAGATCCAGAAGGAGGAGAAAGACGGCAAGGTCGCGTGGAAGTTTCAGCGGCCCGAGGCGCTGGCCGGCCGGACCGCTGAGGAGGCCAAGGTGAAGCGTATCCTCGACGACCTGGCGGCGATGTACGCCGACAAGCTGCTTGCCGAGAATGTTTCGGCAAGCGATCTGGAGCGCTATGGACTGAAGGCGCCGCCTCTGAAGGTGACACTGACGGTGAAGCAGGACGATAAGACCGAGGAGCGCGTCTACGAGTTCGGCAAAGAGGCCGACGACAAGAGCGGCCGGCTGCATGCCCGCACCAGCGAGCGCGACTGGATCTTTCTGGTTGGGGCGCACCTCACCGCCCCGCTGAAGGAGGAATTGGCCGACACGACCGTCTTCACCTTCGAGGGCAACAAGGTGAAGGCAGTCCAGATGGCCGGCTGGGCCAAGGTCATCGGCAGCCCGTGGAAGTTCGACCTGGAACGGAAGGCGAAGGGAAGCTGGACGGTCAAGACCCCCGAAAACTACAAACTCGACGAGGGGAAGGTCGAGAAGCTGGTGGAGGCGTTGAGCAAGCTCAAGGCGATGAAGTTCGTCGCCCACAAGAGCGGCGCCAAGCCGGAGCATGGGCTGAAGGTGAGCGAGGGGGCGCTGGAGATCCAGGTCACCGTCGAAGGAGAGAAGGAGCCGTACCTGCTAACCGTCGGCGCCCTCAGCACGGCGGACAAGGGTTACTACGCAACCAGCAACAAGCTCCCCGGCGACGTCTTCCTCCTGCCGGAGGCGATGTTCGCGGAGATTTTGAAGGGGCCGGTCTACTTCGCCGCCAGCACGGCCGGGAAGTAACCCCGCCGGTCTTAAAACCGAGCGACGCTCCGGCGAAGTGCCGGGAGATCCCGGCGCCTCTCCGAAGCGTCGTTCGATGGGCGCCGCCTACGGGGCTGCGAGTCACACCAGGCCCGGGATCGGTTTGCCGTCCGCGATGGGCAGCGGCCGGCCGAGGTTGTCGCGGATCTTGGTGTCCGGCTCCAGGCCGAGTCCCTTGTAGACGGTGGCGAACAAGTCGCCCACCCCAACCCTGCCGTCTTTGATGTCCATGCCGTCAGCGGTGGTGGCGCCGTGGACGTAGCCCCCCTTGATGGCCCCGCCGCCGAGCACCACCGACCAGCCGCGGGCCCAGTGGTCGCGGCCGGCGTTCGGATTGATGCGCGGCGTCCGGCCAAAGTCTCCCATCCACAGCACCACCGTGTTTTGCCACATCCCCCGATCGACTAGGTCCTGGACCAGAGCGCCCATCCCCTTGTCCAGCCGCGGGCCGTTGCCGTTGCGCAGCGCCGGGAAGATGTTGTTGTGGTTGTCCCAGCCGCCCAGATCGACCTCGACGCAGGTCACCCCTTTCTCGACCAGCCGGCGGGCCAGCAGGCAGCCCATGCCGAACGAATTGCGGTCGCCGCCGTACATCTCCCGCACCTTCAGCGGCTCGTTGCGGACCTCGAAGACCGCCCGCAGCGTCGAGACAGTCAGCCGGAAGGCCTTCTCGTAGGTGGCCCGGTGCGCCCCCGAGCTTTCATCGGTCTTCTCCCGCTCCTTCTCGGGGAGGTGGGGGAAAAGTGTTTCGGAGAAGTGGTCCTCCAGGGTGTAGAAGAGGCGCTGGCGGCGGCGGAGGCGTTCTTCCAATTCCACCGAGAGCCGGCCGGACGGGTCTTCCGGGCCGAGTCCCTGCGGCGGTCGGATGTTGGCTGGCGGCTGGCCGGGGTTCTGCACGGTGAACGGGGCGAAGGCATTGCCCAAAAAGCCCGGGCCGATCCGCTGGGCGGTGCCGCCGATGCCGATGAAGCCGGGCAGGGCCAGCTCCTTGGACGTCAGCAGCGACGAGGCGACCGCCCCCATCGCCGGGTACTGGACCACCGGATTGGGAGTGCGGCCGGTATTCATCACCAGCGTGCCGCGGTTGTGGTCCGCCTCGCCGCTGTGGAGCGAGCGGATGATCGACAGGTGCTTCATCTGCTCGGCGACCGTCGGCAGCAACTCGCTGATCTCGATGCCATCAGCCGAGGTCTTGATCGGTTTGAACTCGCCGCCGGTCGGCTGCCCGGGCTTGAGATCCCAGAGGTCGAGGTGGCTGGGACCGCCCCCCATCCAGAGGATGATCAGGCTCTTGTTTTGCTTCTTGAGCTGAGGCTCGGCCGCCCGCAGGGTGTGGATAAACTGCATCGCCGGCAGGGTGAGGCCTGCCATCCCCGCCAGATGACGGAGGAAGTGCCGCCGGTTCATTTCCGGGTAATCCGCCGCGCTCATCAGAACCCCCCCTATGTGGCTGAAAGGAGCCGCCCGAAAACCCCTGCGACAAGGTGCATCGAGACGGCTACCCGTAGTGTCACTCTGTATCGTATGGTTGTCAAGTTCCCGCCCCGACCGCACGGATCGAGCCACAGCCGCAAGGAGGCCGCTTGCGGTTATGAGGCAACCATACAGATGGCCCCATCCGCCAGGCCAGCGCAGGGAGACAATGAGGTACTTCACCATTTTGACGCGGTCCGGCCGCCCGAAGTTCCCATAATCACAAGAAAGGCGTTCCTGGAAGCGATAC
>DATLYH010000165.1:0-12501 GCA_035575035.1 Gemmataceae bacterium | reverse complement strand
TGGAGCGGTATCAGAAGCAAGTGCGTGGTCCCAAGAAGCCTCGCCCGCGAAGAGCGCGTTTCACCAAAGCCAAACACGTTGCAACTGCCCGGCTCCTGGCCCAGGAGAAGAGCAGAAAATGACACCTTCAAAGGGCTGCCTCCGCCTACCCTGGTAAGACTCATGCCCCCTGCCGCGCCGCCCTGAGCAGGACACCTGCGGAGAGCTTGGCGGGGAAGCGGTCCTGCAAGGCGGCGACCGTCAGCTTGTGGTTTCGCAGCGCCCGGCAGGCTTCGACGGCGGCCTGGGCAGCCGACAGCGTGGTGATGCAGGTCACGCCGTGCGCCACCGCCGCCGCCCGGATCACCCCCTCGTCGGTGCGCGGGCCCTTACCGCTGGGCGTGTTGATCACCAGCGCGATCCGGCCGTTCTTCATGTGGTCGATCAGGTTCGGCCGGCCTTCCTTCAGTTTGTGTACCTCTTCCACCTCGATCCCGGCCTGGCGCAGCGCTGCTGCCGTGCCGCGCGTCGCCAGCAGATGGTAGCCCATTTCCGCCAGGGCCCGAGCAATCGGCACCACCTCGGCCTTGTCCCGGTCGGTCACCGAGAGGAACACGGTTCCCGACAATGGCAACGGACTGCCGGCCGCCATCTGACTCTTGGCGAATGCCATCGGGAACGAGTCGTCAATCCCCATCACCTCGCCGGTGGAGCGCATCTCCGGCCCCAGGATGATGTCCACGCCGGGGAACTTGTTGAACGGGAAGACGCTCTCCTTGACCGAGAAGTGCCGCGGCGTCACCTCCTCAGTCAGCCCCAGTTCGTCGAGCGTCTGGCCGACCATGACCAGGGCGGCGTACCAGGCGAGCGGCACCCCTGTCGCCTTGGAGACGAATGGGACCGTCCGGCTGGCGCGGGGATTGACCTCCAGTACATAGACGGTGCCATCGCGGCCGACAGCGAACTGGACGTTCATCAGCCCGCAGACGTTTAGCTCCCGCGCCAAAGCGCGCGTCTGCCGCTTGATCTCCTCGACCACTGCGGCCGGCAGGCTGTACGGCGGGATGACGCAGGCCGAGTCGCCCGAGTGGATGCCTGCTTCCTCGATGTGCTGCATGACGCCGCCGATCAGCGTGCGCTGGCCGTCGCTGAGGCAGTCCACGTCTACCTCGATGGCCGCCTCCAGGAACTTGTCGATCAGCACCGGCTTGCCGGGCGAGACATCGAGGGCGTGTTCCATGTAACGGGTCAGGGCCTCGTCGTCGTAGACGATCTCCATGGCCCGGCCGCCAAGGACGTAGCTGGGCCGCACCAGTACCGGGTAGCCGATCCGCCGCGCCACCCGCAGGGCCTGCTCCAGGTCGAGGGCGGTGCCGCTGGCCGGCTGCCGCAGCCCGAGCCGCTCGACCAGCTCGCCGAAGCGCTCGCGGTCCTCGGCGATATCGATGGAATCGACGCTGGTGCCGATGATCGGCGCCCCAGCCGCCTCCAGGGCGCGGGCCAGGTTCAGGGGGGTCTGGCCGCCGAACTGCACGATGAGCCCCTTAGGCTTCATGCGATCGCAGATGTTGAGCACGTCCTCGGCGGTCAGGGGCTCGAAGAACAGATGGTCGCTGGTGTCGTAGTCGGTCGAGACGGTCTCCGGGTTGGAGTTGACCATGATGGTCTCGAAGCCGGCGGTGCGAAGGGCGAAGGCGGCCTGGCAGCAGCAGTAGTCGAACTCGATCCCCTGGCCGATGCGGTTGGGGCCGCCGCCGAGGATCATGATGCGGTCCTTGCCGGACCGAGGGGGGCGGGTTTCATCTTCCGCGCCCGGAGCATCTTCCGCGTCCGGAGCGTGAGCGACGGGACCGTCGAACCCGTCGCTCACGCTCCAGGCTCGGACAGTGACGACCGGCGCCTCATAGGTGGAGTAGTAATACGGCGTATATGCCTCGAACTCGGCGGCGCAGGTATCGACCAGTTTGAATGTGGCCGTCACGCCGCGCGCCTGACGGACGCGGCGGACTTCCATTTCGCTGGTGTTCCAGATATGGGCCAACTGCCGGTCGGAGAAGCCGTGTTGCTTTGCTTCCAGCAAGAGCGCCGGGCTCGCGGCCGCCAGGCTCGGGCAGGCTCGGAGCCGGTCCTCCATCTCGACGATCTCGCGCAGCTGGTGCAGAAACCAGCGGTCGATCTTCGTCCGCTGATAAATGCTCTCGACCGACAGCCCTGCCTTGAGGGCATAGCGGATATACCAGATCCGCTCGGCGTTGGGGATGGCCAGCTTGCTGATGATCTCGTCGAGGGCCGGCTGCTGCGGCGTGCCCCAGCGGTCGTAGCGGTCGCAGCCCAGGCCGAATCGCCCTGTCTCCAGGCCGCGCAGCGCCTTCTGCACCGACTCCTTGAACGTTCGGCCGATGGCCATGGTCTCGCCGACCGACTTCATCTGCGTCGTCAAGGTTGGGTCGGCGTCGGGAAACTTCTCGAACGCCCAGCGCGGCACCTTGGTCACCACATAGTCGATGGTCGGTTCGAAGCAGGCCGGCGTCTCCCGGGTGATGTCGTTCTTTAACTCGTCGAGGCGGTAGCCGACCGCCAGCTTGGCCGCAATCTTGGCGATGGGGAAGCCGGTCGCTTTGCTTGCCAGGGCGCTGGACCGGCTGACGCGCGGATTCATCTCGATGGCGACGATGTGGCCGTTGTCCGGGTTGATCGCGAACTGGATGTTGCTGCCGCCGGTCTCGACGCCGATTTCACGGATGATGGCGATGGCGTAGTCGCGCATCCGCTGGTATTCCTTGTCGGTCAGCGTCTGGGCCGGGGCGACCGTGATCGAGTCGCCGGTGTGCACCCCCATCGGGTCGAAATTTTCGATAGAGCAGATGATGACAACGTTGTCGGCCCGGTCGCGCATCACCTCCAGCTCGAACTCCTTCCAACCGATGACTGACTCCTCGATCAACACCTCGTGGACCGGGCTCAATTCCAGGGCGCGGGCGATCAACTCGTCGAACTCCTCGCGGTTGTAGGCAATACCGCCGCCGGTGCCGCCCAGGGTAAAACTCGGCCGCAGCACGCAGGGCAGGCCGACCTGCTCGCGGATCGCCTCGGCCTCGATCCGACTGCGGGCCACGCCGCTTCGAGGGACGGCAATGCCGAGCCGCTGCATCGCCTCCTTGAACTTCTCGCGGTTCTCTGCCTTGGCAATCGCCTCGGGGTTGGCGCCGATCATCTCGACGCCGAAGCGGTCGAGCACTCCGTGCCGCCACAGGTCCATGGCGGTGTTCAGGCCGGTCTGGCCACCCAGCGTCGGCAGCAGCGCATCGGGCCGTTCCTTTTCGATGATCTGGGCGATGACCTCCCAGGTGACCGGCTCGACATAGGTGCGGTCGGCCATGCCGGGGTCGGTCATGATGGTGGCAGGATTGGAGTTGACCAGGACGACGGTATAGCCCTCTTCGCGCAGGGCCTTGCAGGCCTGGGTGCCGCTGTAGTCGAACTCGCACGCCTGGCCGATGATGATCGGGCCGGAGCCGATGAGCAGAATCTTGCGCAGGTCGGTACGTTTTGGCATGGTGGTTGGGGGCGATCGGTCCGTTTAGCCGCGATCCTTCGGCGAGCGCGCCGGACGCACTCACCCCCTCACCCCCGACCCCTCTCCCCCCAGGGGGGCGAGGGGAGCAATTGCTTCCCCCTCTTCCCTGCTAGGGAGAGGGGAGCAATTGCGTCCTCTCTCTTCCCTGCTAGGGAGAGGGGAGCAATTGCTCCTCCCCCACGGAGGAGAGGGGAGCAATTGCTTTCCCCTCGCCCCCCGCTTCGGGGGAGAGGGGTAGGGGTGAGGGGGCTCACAGCTCAACGGGGTGGCCTCCAGGGTTTTTCTCTGGGTTCATCCTATTTCGGCTATAATCCCTCACCAAGGGGGCAGCGCGCGGTAAATGTCCTCGCAGCGGCCAGCCCAGCAGCAGGGACGGCGCTTGGCCCCCTTGTCAACCGCTGCCGGAGGGTACACATCATGACTCGCAGCGTGGGACTGCCGGTGGCCCTGGCGCTGCTGGCAGTAGTAGCCTTCAGCCAGGCGCAAGACGCCTACACCATCAAGTTCAAGGAGACCTCACCGGGCGACATTGTCGAGGTGGACGAGCAGTCCACCGAGCAGATCCATATCAAGGTCGCCGACGCGGCCGGCAAGCCGATCCTGGATCGGGCCGAGACCAAGGTCAAGAACTTCGCCTACCGGGAGACGGTCCTGGAGAGGCCCGATCCGCAGAAGCGGCCGACCCGGCTGAAGCGGCACTACAGCCGGGCCGAGGTGAAGGCCGGCGACAAGTCCCAGCCCCTTCCCTACCAAGGCCAAACGGTCCTGATCGAGAAGAAAGACGGCAAGTACCGCTTCCAGCTGGAAGGGGGCAAGGAACTGACTGGGCCGGACGCCCAGTATCTGGACAACGAGTTCAACAAGGAGCGGACCAGCGACGCCGAGATGCGCAAACTGCTCCTGCCCGGCAAGCCGGTCCGCGTGGGCGAGTCGTGGAAGATCGACCCGGAGCCGCTGCTGAAGGAGTTGACCCGCGGCGAAGAGGCCACCATGAACCTGGACGCCGCCAAGGCAACGGCCGGCGGCAAGCTGCTCGAGGTTTACCAGAAGGACCGGGCGCAGTTCGGCAAGATGGAATTCCTGGTGGAGGTGCCGATCAAGGAGTTCGTCCAGGGTAACCAGAAGCTGGCCCTCCAGCCGGGGGCGCTCATCCGTATCACGCTCACCGCCGATCTCTGCATCGACGGCAGTTTGCAGACCGGCGTGATGAAGGGGAACGTCAGTCTGACCGCTACCGGCGTGCTGCCCACCCCGGACGGCGGCCAGGGCAAGCTGACGATTGCCTCGAAGTTTGTTGGCCACGAACAGCGGAAGGAGCTTCCTCGCAAGTGACTGTCCTGGCGATCCGCAACGCCGCTCAGCTGGTTGGCACCTGGCCGGCCGAGGTTCGCCTTCGGCGGGGCCCAGCCATGCGCGACCTTCCCATCCGGGAGGGCGGGGCGCTGGTCGTCCGCGATGGGCGCATCGACTGGGTTGGTCCCGATGCCGAGCTGCCCCCCCTGCCAGCCGACGCCCTGGTGATCGACGCCGCCGGCAAGACGGTGTTGCCCGGCCTGATCGACAGTCATACCCACCTGATCTTCGCCGGCTCACGGGAGGACGAATTCGAGCAGCGGCTCCAAGGGCGGACCTATCAGGAAATCGCGGCCCGAGGCGGCGGCATCAATGCCACCGTGCGATGCGTCCGCCAGACCTCGCGGGAGACGCTCAAGGAGTTGGCCTGCCGGCGCCTGGCGCGACTCCTGAGTTATGGCGTTACCACGGTCGAGGTCAAGAGCGGCTACGGCCTGACAACGGCCGACGAGATCAAATGCCTGGAGGCGATCGCCGAACTGAACGCCGAGGGACCGCTCGAGCTGGTGCCGACGTTCCTGGGCGCCCATGCCGTCCCTCCGGAGTACGCCGGCGACCGAGCCGGTTATCTCCGGCTATTGACCGAGGAAATGCTGCCCGAGGTCGCCCGCTGCCGACTGGCCGAGTTCTGCGACGTCTTCTGCGAGACGGGGGTTTTCAGCCTGGACGAGTCAGCCCGCATCCTGACACGGGCCAGGCAGCTTGGCTTCCGGCTGAAGCTGCACGCCGACGAGTTGACGCCGCTGGGCGGTGCTGAATTGGCGGTCCGGCTGGGGGCGGTTTCCGCCGACCATCTGCTGTGCATTACCGACGCCGGTATCGAGGCGCTGGCCGGCTCGGAAACGGTAGCCACACTGCTGCCCGGCACCGCATTCTTCCTCGGACTTGCTTACGCGCCGGCGGGGCGGCTGATCGACCGCGGGGCGGCGGTGGCCCTGGCCAGCGACTGCAACCCAGGCACCTGCCCAACCGAGAACCTGCCTCTGATCGGCGCCATGGCCTGCACTCAGATGAAGATGCTGCCGGCCGAGGCGGTCACCGCCCTGACGCTTAACGCCGCCGCTGCTCTGGGGCGGGCCGATCGTCTTGGCGCTCTGGCGGTCGGCAAGCAGGCTGACCTGGTGATCTACGATGTCCCCGACTACCGCCACCTCTTCTATCACTTCGGGGTCAACCATGTCTGGCAAGTCATCAAGCGCGGCCGAGTGGTTTACACGGCTGAGCCCGGCCCTTCCGCCGGATGATCTGCCGCACCGTCCCGACGACCCGCGTCTGGGGGAAGTCGTCGAATTCTGGCGGGGCGATACCGCGGCCCTGCGTCCGGGGCGGGCGGTGCTGCTCGGCTTTCCGCAGGATGAGGGGGTATGCCGCAACGGCGGCCGGCCAGGCGCTGCCGAGGCGCCGCCGCAGATCCGCCGTTTCCTCTACCGGCTGACACCCTGGGACGGCGCCCATGACATCGACCTGGCCGCGCTGCCGCCGCTGGATGCCGGCGACGTGCGCATCGGGAGCAGCCTGGAGGAAAGTCAGCAGGCATTGGCCGAGGTGGTCGGCGGCATCCTGCGGGCCGGGGCGGTCCCGGTTGTCCTGGGCGGCGGACACGAGACGGCTTACGGCCATTATCTCGGCTACCTGGCGGCCGGGCGGCCGGTGGGGATCATCAACATCGATGCCCATCTGGACGTGCGGCCGTGCATCGACGGCAAGGGACACAGCGGCTCGCCGTTCCGCCAGGCGCTGGAGCATCCCACGCACCCGCTGGAGGGCACCCATTACGTCTGCCTGGGCGCCCAGCCCTCGAGTGTCAGCCGGCAGCACTGGCTCTATGTTCGGCAGCACGGCTGCGTGGTCCGCTGGGCCGGCCAGATCGAGGAAGAATTGTTGATCGAGGAGTGTGAACGGCTGGCGGCGGAAGGGTGTCAGGTTTATGTCAGCATCGACGCCGATGCGGTGGCGGCCGAAACCGTTCCAGGCGTCAGTGCTCCCAATCCCGGAGGGCTGGCGGGGTCAATGGTGATCGAGTGGGCCCGGCAGGCAGGGCGGTCGCCGCATATCGCTAGCCTTGACCTGGTCGAGATCAATCCGCGCTTCGACCGCGACGGGCAGAGCGCCCGCTGGGCCGCCCTGGCGGTATGGCACTTCTTGGCCGGCCTGGCCGAAAGGAACCGGGTCTGACTGTTCCGGTAGGGCGGACGGCCGGTACAATCAAATACCGGAATCCGTGCTGTCTGTGGATCGGGCGGCAGCCGATCGAGGGCCCTGATGAAAGTCGTCTCCCGTTTTGAGGCGAACCTGCTGCGCATCCTGTACGGCTTCCTGCTCCGGGCCCCCCGGGACCAGGTCCGGGAGTTGGTGCGGTCCGGCTCCCCTCGGCCCCCCTGCCTGGGCCGGGCCGCAGTGGCGCTGGTGCAAGAGGCCCTGGCCAAGGGATGCGTGCAGCGGTTGGCCCAGCTGGGCGGCTGGCGGCGCGAGCGGCACCTGCGCGGCGACCGGGCCGTGGAGGGCCGGCTCTGGGAACGGACTCCCCCGGCGGCACTGGGGCTGAAGTTTTCCCGGCACTCCCTTGACTTCCTGATCTGGATCACGGCCGCCAAACTGAGCGAGATCAAGCCGGCCGCGTGGGAGCCGCCGGAGCACGAACTGACCGTTGCCGACTGGCTGCTGCTGTATCTCGCTTACGATGTCCTGGCCGGCTGCCCGGATGTCGCCGAGCGGCTGCAAGCGCTGCCGGCTTTCCAGCGCAACGCCCTGTGCCGGCTGGCCTATCCGGAAGATTTCACCCGGGTGCCGGAGAACACACTCCCCGACTTCGCCCCCTGGACAGCGGACCTGGGAGCATGCATCCTGGAAGTCCTCCAGGGCAAGTTGACCGACCGCTGGGTTGAGGTGGAGTTCGACAAGGGCCGGATCGACCGCTGGCAGCAGATGCAGGCCGTTGGACGGTCGCAGGAGCGGGTGTTGCACGCGTTCTTGCAGACTGTAGAGCAGGCCGGGCGCCTTGACCTGGCGCGCTTTGTGCTCGCGGCCGCCGCCGAGGTGTTGACCGAGGATGTCCGGGCCGAGCGCTGGACCGGCAAGCTCACCGACCCGGGACCGCGGCTGGCCGACCGCTCGGAGACCTACCGGGCGGTGTTGGTGCTGCCGCATCTGCTGGGTCGGTTGCGTGATTGGACCCGGCGGGCCCGCAGCATCGGTTACTTTGACGAGGGTTACGCGGCGAGTCAGCTCTGGCTGGCCGACTGGGAGCGCTGGCAGGGTGATGTGTTATGGGCCCGCGCCCAGGCCCTCATTCAGCAACTGGACCCCATGAAGCAAACTTAACCCCTTTCTCCCCTCTCCCCCAGAGGGAGCGAGGGGAGGAATAAATGAAGGACCGATCATGAGCCGAGCCTATCGCATCCGTGTGCGCGAGAGCCTGAAGCGCCTCCTGCGCGCCCACGACCGGGTCAGCACGCAGCTGGAAATCCTCGAGGTCCTGCCGGCCGAGCAGATGGCGGCGCTGCTGGAGCAGGAGTTGCTCGGCCGCGGCTTTGAGCGCCAGGGCGAGATGCTGGTACGCAGGCAGAACGGCGTCACTGTCACCGTCGAGACAAAGACCGGCACTGTCACCGTGCAGGCCGAGGCATCGGAGAAAGTGGAGCTGGAAGCAGAGAGGGAAGGCCGCGCTTACGACCGCTCCGGCCCGCATGCTCAGCAAACGAAGAAGGCGCTCCAGGAGGAGCTGCAGAAGTCGCTGGCCCGCCAGGTGGACGAGAAGACGGCCAAATTGCAGCGCGAAGTGACCGACCGGCTGGAGCGCGAGTTGGCCGGCCTGCGGACAGAGCTGGAGCAGGCGGTCAACCGCGTCACGGCCGAGGCGCTGAAGCAGAAGGCGGCCCAGTTGGGTCAGATCAAACAGGTGACTGAGGATCCTCAGAGCGGGTCGCTGACGATCGTCCTGGAAGTGTAATGAGTCCGTAGTCCGTAGCAAAGACAGCTGCGGGCCACGGACTACGGACTACAGGCTACGGACTATGAGCCTTCTCATCGCCGAGAAAGACCTGCCCCAGGAACTGACCGCCGAGCAGGCGGTTGAGGCGGCCTATGCCACCGAGCTAGCCGAGGTCGCTTCCAAGCTCCAGCGCGGGCTGCCGGTCCTCATCGAATGCGACAAGGACCTGGCCCCGTTCCTTTACGTCAACCTGCGCGGCCGGCTCCGCGCCGCCAACCTGCGCTGCATTTACCTTGACGGTCGGCCGCGCCAGGACGACCCACAGAGCCCAATGCAGCCGCTCGGCCTGATTGGCACCATGATCGCCCAGCTCCGCGAGGCGGTACGCGGGGCGGTTGAGCGCCGCGTCGTCGTTCTGCCCCACCTCGACCTGCTCACTACCAGCCAGGGCGGCCTCACCGCCGAAGCGCGCGAGGTCATCCCGCTGCTATACGAAAACCCGGAGCTGGTCTGGCTCGGCTTCAAGGACCCATCATTCCCGCTGCCGCCTGTCATCGAAAACCTGTTTCCCCACCGCATCAGCCTGCTCGGCATCGCCCGGCCGCGGCTGCGCTATCTGATTACCCAGAAGGAGGCCCGCAAGTTCGGCCGGGAATTCAACCCCTGGGCGCTGTACAAGTATGTCTCCGGTGTCAATGCCGTCCGGCTGCGCAAACTGCTCTCCACCCTCGAAGGCGAGGACTATCCCGCCGACCCACGCCGGGCGTACCAGCAGCTCCGCAACGCCACATTGGTCGGCACCCTGGAAGTGCCGGAGATCGACCTGGAGCGCGACATCGGCGGCTATGCCAAGGTCAAGAAGCGGCTGCGGCAGGAGATCCTCGACGTCCTGGCCTACAAGGACCGCTGCACCGATGCCGAAGAGATCCGCCGGCTGGAAGAGCTGATTCCCAAGGGGATGATCTTCTGGGGCCCGCCCGGCACCGGCAAGACCCTGTTTGCCAAGGCGATGGCCGCGGCCCTGGGAGCAACCATTACCGTCGTCTCCGGACCCGAATTAAAGAGTAAATGGGTGGGAGAATCAGAGGAGCGACTTCGGCAGATCTTCCACCGCGCCCGGCAGTCGGCCCCGTCGATCATCGTCTTCGATGAACTGGATTCGTTCGCCTCGGCCCGCGGGACCTACACCGGCAGCGGCGTCGAGCACTCGATGGTCAACCAACTCCTGACCGAGATGGATGGCTTCCACCGCGAGGAGATGGTCTTCGTGGTTGGCACGACCAACTATGTCGAAATCCTCGACCCCGCCTTGCTGCGCCCGGGCCGGTTCGAGTTCCACCTGCATATCCCTTATCCCGATGAGGACGACCGCCGCGAGATCCTCAAGATTTACGACAAGAAGATGCGGCTGCGGCTGTCGCCCGAGGCGCTGGATTACGCGGTGCGTCGGACCGGAGAGAACTACCTGACCCAGGCCGGCACGCCGTTCAGCGGCGACCACCTCAACGCCCTGTGCCGGGCGGTGGCCCGCCTCCGGCTGCGCGAGAACCGCACCGACGCCACCACGCCGGCCGACATCGAGCGGGGGCTGACCGAATACGAGGAGCGGCTACGGCTGAAGGACCACGAGGAGTTGCTGGCCGCCACCCACGAGGCGGGGCATTTTATCTGCTCGCTCAATTGCCCGCACCACCCGCCGCCGGAGCGGATCACCATTGAGAGCGAGATGCCCTGGGCGCCGGCCTACGTCAGTTACCAGAAGGACGAGACACGGCGGCTGGGCCTGACACGCAGCCAGATGCTCGACGACATGTGCGTGCTTTATGGCGGCATCGAGGCGGAGCGGCTGCTTTTGGGCGATGTCTCGACAGGGGCCGGCGGCTGGGGCGACCCGCGCAGCGACCTGGCGCGGGCGACCCGGATCGCCGAGTTCGTCGTTGAGGTCTGCGGCATGGGAGGGCAAGGGACCGGCCTGCGCGTCTTCCGCGACCACAAGGGGGACCGCGAGATCCTCTCGGGGATGCAGGCCGAGTTGATCGACCGCCAGATCAATGCCCTGATCGCCGAGGCCCAGGCGCGGGCGGCCGCCATCCTGACACAGTACAAGGACGACCTGATTCGCCTCCGCGATGAAGTCCGACAGAAGCGGACCCTGGAGGGCGACCGGGTCAGGGAGTTGATCGAAGAGTTTCGCAAGCGCCGCGCCTGTGAGGGCAATGGCGCGGCCGTCAAGGAACCGACTTCAGAGGACAAGCGCCGCCCGACGGCGAAAGGATGAACCAATGGCCGAGATGACCATCCGTCTGCGCTGCGACCCGGCGACGGGCAAGAAGGACATCATCGTCACGCTCCGCTCCGACGAGGATGTCTTGCCCCATGAGCATGAGCAGATGCATCAGCGGCTGGTGGAGAAGCTGATCGACGGCGGCCTGGTCAAGGCGACGGAGTTGGGCCAGATCATCGTGGAGCGCGAGCAGTCCGAGGGCGAGCCGGCGCCCGTCCGCGGCGCCCCGCAGGAGGAGCGCCGTGCCCAGGCACAAGGTAATTAAGAACGTCTAACGATAGGCGAGCGGCCGGCGTCAGCCGGCCGGTGGAATAGCGGGCGAGCGGCCGGCGTTAGCCGGCCGGTGGAATACAGCATCGGGCGAGCGGCCGGCGTCAGCCGGCCGGTGGGCCACCGGGGGGCTGACGCCCCCCGCTCGCCCACCGGGGGGCTGACGCCCCCCGCCAAACAGTCAGCGCCCCTGACTGAAGTTGGGGGAACCGAAAGCGACCACGCTTGGCCACCATGATTCTTTGCTTCCCCGATCTCGATACCCTGCGTCTGGCGCTGACAGGGAGCGCGGCGCTGGCGAAGGCCGGCGAGACGCCCGCGGCGGCCGGCTTCGATGACCGGGGCCGTGTCTGGCTACAGCCCTCCACCGATCTGCCGCGCGCCGCCCTGAACGACCTGCGCCAGCTCGGCGTGCAGGCCGCCAGGGCCAGCCCCGTACCGCTTACCGAACCGGTCACCTGCTGGCTGCAACTCTTCCCCTTGCAGCGCGAGGGCTCTCTGGCTGTGACCGATCGCGCTCCCGTTCTGTTCGACCTCCCCGCCGAGCAGTTGACCGATCTGGTCAGCGAGATGCTGCGCCTAGGCAACGATCGGCAATCCTTCCGCTACCTGCGGGATGCCCGGCAGCCGAGCGCGGCCGGGCGCGTACTGCTCCGCGTTATCGGCCCGCCCTACTACTCGCTCTTGCGCGCCCTTGATGGGGACAGCCAGGCCGACGCCCCGGTGGCCTATGTTGAGTGTGCTCCCGGCGTCTGGGTGCAGCTGGGTTATCGACACCCGCTCGGCCCGCAGCTCAAACCCCGGCCCGGGCAGGTTCTGTTGATGCGGCCGCCGCGGCAGTGGACCTTCATCGAGGAGGGACCGTTCCGCGACATCTACGAGGTCATTGAGTTCCAACTCCCCTATGCCCCGGTCAACTACCGCGAGGCGGCGCTGGGGCGCCGGCTGGTCATCCCATTGCGCCTGGCTCAGGGGGGCGGTGCCGACGCGGCGGAGCTGTGGGTGCTGCGTGACCGGCCTCATGAGCAGCTCGACGCCCTGGTCCACCATGCCGATGATCAACTCCTTGCCCGGCTCGACTTTGCCGTCGGCGATCGCGACGGCCAA
>DATLYH010000164.1:0-5112 GCA_035575035.1 Gemmataceae bacterium | reverse complement strand
GTGTTGTTGGGGAATGTCGCCTATCGGTTGGGTCAGCCGCTGGACTGGGACGCCCAGGCCCTTCGGGCGAGGAACGCGCCGGATGCCGATCGCTTCCTCCGCAAGGAATACCGCAAACCCTGGACGCTCTGAGCCGGCCGGACGGGAGTTCGGGTACAAGCGTCCCAGCGCGGTGACCGTGCTGAGGTTCCTGATGGTCCCCAGCGGGTAGCGGGAGGCGGTGGGCCAGGGGTTCCAGCAGGAGATCGGTGATGCTAAACTGTGTCATCGTGAGGCTCGGCACTGTTCCGGCCGCGGGAGTGAGCGGCAGCGCCTGACATGACCCGTCTCTTCGCCTGGCTCCTGGTCCTGCTTCTGTTCGGCCTCTTTGGCGCCGCTGTGGTGTTCGTGCTGTTGGTCCGCGTCGAGGCGGGGAAAGGCTTTCCTCCTTACTCCGTCTACTCGGCGGAACGAGACGGCCTGATCGAGTGCGCCCGCTTGCTGCGCAAACTCGGCTGGGAGCCGGTCGCGCTGACCCGTCCCATCGAGCCCGGCCGCCACCAGGGCCTCTTGATCCTGGTCGAGCCGAGCGGCACCGCACTGATACCCGGCGACGAACCCGACCTCTCCGATACCGAGGTCCGCGCCCTGCTCAACTGGGTGGAGCGGGGGAATACTCTGCTTCTCTGCGGCCGGCAGATCAACGGCCTGCATCGCGCCCTGAACGTCATGCTCACCGCCGACGGCAGCGGGGCGGCCGGCATGCCCCAGGCGGTCGAGGTCAGCGAGGCGGGCGGCTACACCGAGGGGATCGCGGAGATGATCGTCGAGGGGCGCGATGCCGTCCGGGCCCCCGGGGCGCTGCCGTTGTGGTGGGTCAACGAGCAACCCGGGGCGGTGCTCCTGCCGCGCGGCAAGGGCCGGGTCCTGGTGGTGGCCGATCCGTCGCTGTTGACGCTGCGCGGCCTGTCCCGTGCGGACAACGTCATGTTCCTGTACAATGTTGCCGCCCTGCACGCGCATGATGGCCGGGTCTACTTCGACGAATACCATCACGGCCTGCGTGGTGGCGGCGGCTTCTGGGGTTATTTGCGCCACCACGGCCAGCAGTGGGCGCTCTTGCCGGTACTGCTGGCGGTGCTGGTGGCGGTCTGGGCGGCGGCCGTGCGGTTGGGGCCCCCCCTCACCCTCCCCTCTCCCCCATCCGATGGGGGAGAGGGGAGAGTGAGCCTCACCCCACCCTCTCCCCCCGCGGGGGGAGAGGGTGGGGTGAGGGGGCCGCGGCTGGGGCGGGCCGACGCGGTTGATTATGCCTCCGCTGTGGCCCGCATCTACCAGCGCTCCGGCGCCCGGCGGTTGCTGGCCCGCACCCTGGCCCGCGGCTTCCTGACGGCGCTGACCCGCCACCTCCGCCTGCGCCGCACCGCCCTGCCGGCCGAGATCTTGGCTGCCTGGCGGCAGCGCCACCCGGAGGCGTCGGCCCAGCGCTTGCAGGGGCTGCTGCGCGGCACCCTGGCGCTGCACAAAGGCGACGTGTCGGAGCGGCAGCTGCTCGCCTGGACCCAGGCATTTGACCAGTTCCAAGCCGAGGTGTTCCGTGTACGCTGAGGAGACGGTGTCAGTCCCTGAGCTGGTCGAGTACCTGCTGAGCCGGGCCGAGCGGGTGGTTGTCGGCCAGAGGGAGAACATCGAGTTGCTGGTGCTGGCGCTGTTGTGCGGCGGCCATGTCCTGCTTGAAGGGGTCCCCGGCACTGCCAAGACGCTGATGGCCCGCACCCTGGCCCGTCTGCTGCGCCTGGAGTGCAAGCGCGTCCAGTTCACCCCCGACCTGATGCCCTCCGACATCCTCGGCACCAATGTCTTCAATCTCCAGACCAGCCGCTTCGAGTTCCGCCCCGGTCCCGTCTTCACCGACATCCTGGTCGCCGACGAGATCAACCGCACCCCGCCCAAGACCCAGTCGGCGTTGTTGGAGGTGATGGAGGAGAAGACTGTCACCCTTGACGGCGTCAGCCATCCGCTCTCGGAGTTGTTCACGGTGGTGGCGACGCAAAACCCAATCGAGTATGAAGGGACGTACCGGCTGCCCGAGGCACAGCTCGACCGTTTCCTGTTAAAGTTGGAGATCACCTTCCCGCCGCCGGATGAGGAAGACCGCATCCTCGGCCTTTACCAGGGCCGCGGCGGCCTGGGCCATCCGCTCGATATCCTGGGTCCAGCGCCGGGCGAGGCGGTGGCCGACGGCGGGCTGTCGGCCGCGGACGGTCGGGAGATCGGCCGGGCCGAGATTCTGCGGGCCCGCCGCGCCGTCGGCGAAGTGACCGTCCGGCCGGAGGTCTGCTCTTACATCGGCCAGATCGTCCGGCTGACCCGCGAAACCGACCGGGTACTGATGGGGGCGTCGTCGCGGGCCGCCGTCCACCTGCTCCAAGCGGCCAAGGTGCGGGCCCTGATGAACGGCCGCCGCTTCGTCAGCCCCGATGATGTCAAGCGCGTCTGTCGCCCCGTGCTCCGCCACCGCATCACCCTTCAGCCGGATGCCTACGTCGAAGGTTTTACCACGGACGACATCCTGGCCACCGTGCTGGAGCGCGTCGCGGTGCCGCGGTAGTACCCGCGGTGGGAGTGCCCTTGCCCGTAGCGCCGAGCGGCCTGGCTGGTCAGTCCCCAAGCACGGCCGCTTGGCGCTATGAGGTGGGCCTACCACCCTCGCCGCGGGATAACGGGTTCGGTCTCAGGTCCATTGCGAGGGCCTATACGCCCAGGAGAAGCCCCATGAACACCGACCCCGACCGCCACCGCGAGGCCCCCGCCTCCCAGTCGGCCGCGGCCGCGGCGCCGACCGTGGCATACGACCCGCCGGCCGCCCCGCCCACGCTCGCGCCTCCCGACGCGGCGCCAGGTCTGTCCCCGATTGCCGACCGGGTCAACGTCCCCGGCTACGAGGTGCTCGGGGAGCTGGGGCGCGGCGGCATGGGAGTCGTCTACAAGGCCCGACAGACCAGCCTCGGCCGGCTGGTGGCGCTGAAGATGATCTTGGCCGGCGGCCACGCGGACGAGACCGAACGGTCCCGCTTCCGCACCGAGGTGGAGGCCATCGCCCGGCTACAGCATCCGCATATCGTGCAGATCTACGATGTCGGCGAACAGGGCGGGCTGCCGTTCTTCAGCCTGGAGTTCTGTCCCGGCGGCAGCCTGGCCGACCGGCTCGACGGCACCCCCTGGCCGACCCGCCAGGCCGCCCGCCTGGTCGAGACGCTCGCCCGCGCCGTCCACGCCGCCCACCAGGCCGGCATCATCCACCGCGACCTGAAACCGGCCAACGTGTTGCTGACGGCTGATGGCACCCCCAAGATCACTGACTTCGGCCTGGCCAAACGCCTCGACCGGCCGCAGGGGCAGACCGCCAGCGGCGCCATCCTGGGGACGCCCAGCTACATGGCCCCCGAGCAGGCCAGCAGCAAGCGCCGCGATATCGGCCCGGCTACCGACGTCTACGCCCTGGGCGCCATCCTCTACGAGCTGCTCACCGGCCGGGCCCCCTTCCGCGCCCAGACGGCGCTGGACACCCTGCTGCAAGTGATCGAACAGGAGCCGGTGCCGCCCCGGCTGCTCAACCCGATGGTGGACCGCGACCTGGAGACCATTTGCCTGAAATGCCTGGAGAAGGACCCGCGCAACCGCTACAGCAGCGCCCTGGCCCTGGCCGATGATCTGCACCGTTTCCTCGAAGGCGAGTCGATCAGCGCCCGCAGCTTCGATGTGCTCGGCCGGCTGGCCCGCACCTTGCAGCGCAGCCATCACGACGTCGAATTCCGGGCCTGGGGCACCATGCTGTTCTGGTTCGCCGCGATCATCCTGACAGCCCACCTGACCAGCTTCGTGCTGGTGCAGACGGGCCAACCGGTCTGGCTGGACTGGCTGACGCGCTGCGCCCAGTTCGCACTCCTCGGTCTGGTGTTCTGGCGCTGCCGCATTGGGCCGGTGCTGCCGACCAGCGCGGCGGAGCGGCAGCTCTGGTCGATCTGGCTCGGCTACCTGGTCGCCTTCCCGACCGTCCGGCTCATCGTCGGGGTGCTGGCGCGGGGAGGGGTCCTGCAACCGGGACCATCCGCCCCGGCGCGCTGGGAGGACCTGCTGCTCTACCCGGCCTCGACCGTCCTGGCCGGGATGGGATTCTTCATCATGGGGGGCGGCTACTGGGGCCGCTGCTATGCCATCGGCCTGGTGTTCTTCGTGACGGCGGTTGGGATGGCGCTGCAGCTGGAGTTGGGGCCGCTGATCTTCGGCCTGATCTGGGGTGCGACATTGACGGTCATCGGCTTGCACCTCCGCCGGCTTGGCGCCGAGGCAGAGCGGACGGCCGTCGTGCCGGCCGGCGACGGCTCTTCCAACGATGTCCGGCCGTAGGCGCGGGCGGGTTTCCGAGGGGCCCACCTGGACGAGGTACTCTGGCCATGGCCAGGGCGGATTGGGGGCACATGGGGAGATAGGGTCTAATCCTTGGGTATTCCGGCGCCTTGCTAGGGCCGTCATCGACTTGGTTTCCGCAGATGGTCCTCTTTCAGAAGAAGGGCTTTCATCAATTCTTCGGAGACGCTTCAGCCCTGCGCCGAGGACGACCGGCAGCCCTGGAGCCGCTACCGCCTGAAACACGCCGTTGCCGCCGATTTTGCCACCCGCCGGAGTCCCAATAACACACAAGCCGGGGCAGCGACCACCCCGGCCTGATGGAACCGGCTCCCAGGTTTTTCAATCGTATTTACCAGTTCGCGACTCTGCACCACCGGCGAGACCTACGGTTACGACCACCGTAATCAGTTGGTCTGGGCGGAGCGGCGGCAGGCCGACGGCGGCGCCTTGCTGCTGCGGGCCGACTACACGTATGATGTCTGGGGACGACGGATCGAGAAGACCGTGGACCCCGACGGGGCCGGCCCCCAGCCCGCCCAGGTAACCCGCTTCGCCTACGACGGGGCGAACGTCTGGGCTGACCTGGACGGCAACAGCTCTTTGACAACGCGACGCCTCTACCTGGATGCGGTGGATGCGGTCTTTGCCCGGATCGATGCCAGCGGGGAGGCAGCCTGGTACTTGCCGGACCGGCTGGGGTCGGTACGGGACATCGTGACC
>DATLYH010000163.1:0-4804 GCA_035575035.1 Gemmataceae bacterium | reverse complement strand
TCTCCGCGGGAGCGGACGCGCCCGGCAGCGCTGGGGCGGGCTCCGTCCTTCCAGCCGCTCCGCTCCGCTCCGCGCTCGGCCACCGGAGGACTTCCCATGCATCTCACTTGCCCACATTGTCGGAGCCCTGTTGAACTCAAGGAGGTCAGTACGCGCAAGGAGCTAGCGTGCCCGGCCTGTGGGGGAACTTTTCGGCTCGAAGAGGACACCACCGTGGCCTGGAGGCCGTCGGGCGAGAAGCTCGGCCGGTTCGAGTTGCTGGAGCCGGTAGGGCATGGTGGGTTCGGCACCGTCTACAAGGCCCGCGACCCCGAGTTGGACCGGACCGTCGCCATCAAAGTCCCGCGCGGCAGCAGCTTGCCCGGGTCCCAGGATCTGGATCGGTTCTTGCGCGAAGCCCGGAGCGTGGCACAGCTCCGCCATCCGTCGATTGTGACGGTCCACGAGGTCGGCCAGGTCGGAGACGTGCCGTATCTGGTCAGCGACTTTGTCGAAGGCCTGACCCTGGCCGACGTCTTGTCATCCCGCCGCCCCACACCACGTGAGGCCGCCCAGCTCATCGCCGACCTCGCCGACGCGCTGCAGTATGCCCATGAGCATGGCGTCATTCATCGTGACATCAAGCCGTCGAACATCATGCTGGAGGTTGCCACTCCGCCGACGGCGGCGGGCGCAACCCCGGCGTTCCTCCTGGGCACGCCGCGCCTGATGGACTTCGGCCTGGCCAAGCGCGAGGCGGGGGAGACGACCGTGACCATGGAGGGTCAGGTGCTGGGCACGCCGGCCTACATGAGCCCCGAACAAGCCCGGGGGGAATCCCACACCGTCGATGGCCGCACGGACATCTATAGTTTGGGCGTGATTCTGTACCAGCTGCTCACCGGCGAGCTGCCGTTCCGCGGCACCACGCGGATGCTGCTGCACCAGGTGCTGCATGAGGAACCGCGTCCGCCGCGCAAACTCAACGATCATATCCCGCGCGACCTGGAAACGATCTGCTTGAAGGCGATGGCCAAGGAGCCGGGCCGCCGCTACCAGACCGCCCGGGAGTTGGCGGAGGATCTGCGGCGGTTTCTGGCAGGCGAGCCGATCAAGGCACGCCCGGTCGGCAGAGCAGAACGGCTCTGGCGCTGGTGCCGCCGGAATCCGCGCGTGGCGGGCCTGACAGGGGCGGTGGCCCTGCTGCTTGTGCTCATCGCGGTTGGGGCGTCGATCGCGGCAGCCTTGCTGCGCCAGGAGCGCAACCGCATCCAGAACGTCAATGAGCAGCTCGTTCGGCAATACCAGCAGACCGACGCCGAGCGGCAACGAGCCGAGCAGGCGGAGCGGGAGCGAACCGAACAACTGGCACAGTCGCTGCTGCGCGAGGCCCAGGCTAAGCACCTGGACGTGGATGCGTATAATGAAGCATGATCCGCATCCAACTCGACGCTACGACTCGTGCCGAACTCCAGGCCCTGCGCCGGACGGCGTTGCCGGCCAAGGTCCGCGACCGCCTGGAGATCGTTCTGCTCTCCGACGCCGGCTGGTCGCCGCCGCGCATCGCCCGGCACCTGGGCTGCCACCCGCACACCAGCCGCGCCGTCCTCAAGGCCTTCCGCGACCGCGGCCAGCCGGCGCTGTGGCCCGACCGCCCTGGGCCCGAACCAGACGAGCAGCGGCGGCAGACCGTCGCCGACGCCTTGCGCCAGCTGCTCGCCCAGGAGCGCACCTGGACCAGCCGCCAGCTCAGCGCGGCCCTGGCCGAGCGGGGCATCGCACTCGGGCCACGCCAGGTGCGCCGCTACCTCCAGCTCCTCAAGGCCGGGTACCGCCGCACCGCCTCGACCGTGGCCCACAAGCAGGACCCGGCCAGGGTCGAGCGGGCCAGGCAGGTCCTGGGAGGCTTGAAAAAAAGCGTGTGCCGGCCGCCTGCAGCTGTACTACCTCGACGAGTGCGGCTTCGCGCCGTCGCTGCCGACCGGCTACAGTTGGGTGCTGCCCGGCCAACGGAAGCGGGTGAAGTACGAGTACCCGCACGGCCGACGCGTCAACGTCCTGACGAGCTACGGGCCGTACGAGCCGGCGCCGGGGCTGGACGCCTGGCCGTTCGAGCGGACGCTGACCAGCGACGACCTGATCGCCTACCTGAAGGAGCGGCTGCCGGGTGCGGCGGTGCCGCGGGTGGTGGTCTTGGACAACGCCAGCCTACACGTCAGCAAGGTGGTCAAGGCGGCACGGCCGGGGCTGGCGAAGCAGGGGGTCTACCTGTACTACCTGCCGGCGTACAGCCCGGAGCAGAACGAGATCGAGCCGGTGTTCAAGCAGGTCAAGCACCACGAGATCCCCCAACGGAGCCATACGTCGAAGGCGGAGTTGCGGGAGTCGGTCGCACCGGGGTTCGATGCTCACCGCAAACAACTCCGCCCAAAAGGTGAAGAACAATTACGTCCAGGTGCTTAGAGCAGGCGTTGGCCATGGGGAAGGTGCCGCCCGCGACGACCGCGGAGGCCGACCGGTGGCTGGCCGCGTACGGGGTTGCCCGCGGCGCGGAGCTGAACCCGTACGCCTGGGGAGGTGTGAGCCACGCCCTGAAGGCCGACACCGGACCGTTGGAGGCGACGGCCGCGGTCGGCCTGAGCATCATGATCGCTAACCCGGCGCCATTTTTTGCCTACGTGAGCTCGCAGGGCCTGGGCGTCGCCTGTGAGGGAGCGGCCGAGGCCCTTAATCCAGGGGACCGGCAACTTCAGGCCTTGGGGAAGGCGGTGGGGCAGATCGCCGGGGGCGCTGCCGGCCAGTTCGGCAGCTCCGCGTTCTTCGGCAAGGTGGGCCAAACTGCGGCTTCGGAAGCGCGGGCCGGTTCTGTCGTTCTGCAGACTGGGAACCCACAGATGCCCACGTTACCGGGTCTGCCGCTCGGTTCAAAGCAGCCGAACCTGAATGCGGGACCTCCTCCGCTGCCTCCAAACCCCAAGACGATGGCGTATTACATCTGGCAGCACACCGACGGAAACGGGTACTATGCACCGTCGGGAGCAAAACGGTTGGGCCCACGATAACGACTCCTCCGCCTCGTAGGGATCCACTTGGCTGGCATCATGTAGAGTATCAAGCGGCGCAGTTGAGTGTTCAGAATAATGTAAAGGAGGCTTACCTGATCATCAACCATCCTGGGGGGTGTGTTACTATTGCCGTCCTGGATCAGGATACCTTGCACAACAGCCAAGTGATGTGCTTAATATTGGCCAGAGGCTTATTGTGATCCCAGAGGGCGGTAAGCCTCCCACAGTTATACTTGGGATGCGTCCCTCGGATAGGTGATATTATGGATAAAGAAATCGACCGGTCCAGAAAGTGGACGTTCTTTGTGCATAATTGTGAGTCTCGACATTATGGTACAGACCTAACCCTGGCGGAATTGGAAGCGCTTATTCCAGAAGAATGGAATCGGGATTTCAACAACCTGTATTTGGCAAACTGGGACAGAAAGAATGACTTGAGTATCACTTTTCAGGGCAACAACGCTGTGGTTCTGTATTCAGACTACAAGACGGGCCATCACTGGTCTTCATGCGATCTCCGGCGCGTACACGACCCTAAGGCAGCTGAAGTGATTAGATTATCCCCTGAGGACAGTGAAGATTTTTCGTTCGAAGGTTACAGGGTGATACCGAAGCAAGAAGCGTTCCGTATTCTGAAACACTACATGAGTTACGGACAGCCAATCGGCTTGTATTTGGTTGGGGAGGACGGGAAACCACAACTGTCTACCACGTAGAAGTCATGGAAGACATGTTTCGAGTCGCTTCCACTCCGCGCTCGGATTCGGCGGCTCTGGCGCGGCGCAGGCCCACTTACCAGAATGACTAACAACTCATCAGACGGATGGTACTGCATAGACGATTACTTGCCCGAACCCTATCGCGATGGCAGTGAGTGCCTGTCCGATAAGGGGGCGGTTTCGTAAGTCGTTGGGATGAGAACGCATAAGTATCCCAGCGACCTGACGGACGAACCGTGGGCCTTGGTCGAGCCCCTCATCCCGGTGTACCCCGGCGGGCAGCCGCGGAAGACCTCGATGCGCGACGTGCTCGACGCCATCTTTTACATCCTCCGCACGGGCTGCCCGGGGCGCTACCTGCCCAAGGACTTCCCGCCCAAGAGCACCGTCTGGGGCTACTTCGATCCGTGGCGGCACCACGGCACCCTGGAGGCCATCCACGATAAGCTGCGTGACCGCCTCCGCCAACAGGAGAAGCCCGGGCAGCCGCGCCGCACCGCCAGCATCGACCGCCCGTCGGTGGACAGCAGCGCGGGGGGGAGGCCCGCGGTCGGGACAACGCCACGAAGGTCGATGGCCGCAAACGCCCTATCGTCGTGGACAGCCTGGGGTTGCTGCTGGCCGTGGTTGTGACGGCCGCCGCCGTGGACGACGCGGCCGCGGCGCCGGCGGTGCTGAAGCAACGGGCGGGCCAGCCGCTGGGCCATGTGCGGCTGGTCTATGCCGACAGCAAGTACCACAACCACGCCCTGTATGGCTGGGTGGCCGAACACGGCTGGTACGAGTTGGAGATCGTGCGGCGCCCCGAGGGGGCCGAGGGTTGGGTGAAGCGGCCGATCCGCTGGACGGTGGAGCGGACGTTCGCCTGGCTGAAGCGGTGCCGGAGGCTGAGCGTGGACCGGGAGAAGACGACCCGGTCGGCGGAGGCCAGGATTCGCTTGGCGATGATCCATCTGATGCTCAATCGGCTGTGCCCAACGGATAGCGAGCCGGAGTTTCACTATCACAAGGCTGGTTGACTGCCCTTATCGGACAGACTCT
>DATLYH010000162.1:0-3878 GCA_035575035.1 Gemmataceae bacterium | reverse complement strand
GGATGGGCTGCGAAGCGGATAGCGGCGGCAGCGCAGGCCGCCGCTTCCTGGCCGAGCTGGATCGGCACATGACCCAGACGCGCGAGCTGTTCTTGCACCTGGTCGAACGCGAGCGCTCCAAGGTGTTCTCATGCCGACGTTCGGATTCGTGATTGACAACCACAAGTGCATCGGCTGCCATGCCTGCACCGTGGCGTGCAAGAGCGAGCACCAGGTGCCGCTCGGCGTGGACCGGACCTGGGTGAAGTACATCGAGAAGGGGGCCTTCCCCCCAGCTGGCGGCTCTTCACGGTGATGCGCTGCAACCACTGCGAGTGGGCGCCGTGCGTCACCATCTGCCCGGTGACCGCGCTGTACCGGCGCGACGACGGCGTGGTGGACTTCAACGCCGAGCGGTGCATCGGCTGCAAGGCGTGCCTGCAGGCCTGCCCCTACGACGCACTCTACATCGACCCGCAGAGCAATACAGCGGCGAAGTGCAACTTCTGCAACCACCGGCTGGAGATGGGCCTGCAGCCGAGCTGCGTGGCCGTCTGCCCCGAGCAGGCCATCATCGCCGGCGACCTGGACGACCCGGACAGCGAGATCTCCCGCCTGATCGACCGCCACCCCGTCCAAGTGCGCAAGCCGGAGAAGGGGACCCGGCTCAAGCTCTTTTACATCGAGGCCGACGAGGCGGCCCTGGTGCCCACGCGAGCGCCGGCCGACGGGCGCTGCCTGTGGAGCCGCGGCGCCTACGTGGCCGCCGACGGGGAAACGGCGGAGCCTGCGGACGGGTCTTCCGCGGTTCGGGGGTCGGCCGACGACCCAGCGCGCCGGCCGTTGCCGGTGGTCGCGCCCAACCCGCCGCCGCGCCGGGTTTACGACGTGCGCCCGCGGCCCCCCGCCTGGGGCTGGCAGGTCGCCGCCTACACCTGGACCAAGTCGATCGCCGCCGGCGCGTTCCTGGCGGTGCTGGCGGCGCGGCTGCTGGCCGGCCCGGAAAGTGCGGCCCGCCTTGCGGTGGCGATGGGCGTCATCGCGCTGCTGTTCCTCGCCCTGACGGCGGGGCTGCTCGTCGCGGACCTGAAGCAGCCGCGGCGGTTCCTGTACGTGCTGCTGCGCCCGCAGTGGCGCTCCTGGCTGGTGCGGGGGGCCTACCTGCTGACCGGTTGTGGGTTGATCGTGACCGGATGGCTGCTCGCGCAGGTGGCGGGCGCGGGCGGGATAGCGGAGATCCTGCTGTGGCCCGGAGCGCTGCTGGCGGTCTGCTCCGCGGTCTACACGGCCTTCCTGTTCGCACAGGCCAAGGGGCGCGACTTCTGGCAGAACCCGTTGTTGAGCGTCCATCTGCTGGCCCACGCCCTGCTGGCCGGCGGCGCCGTCTGGCTCCTCGCGGATGCCGTCTCCGCCGAAGCGGCGCCCCGCATCCCCCGGGTTTTCATGGCCGGCACGCTGATCTTTAGCCTGGTGGCGATCCTGGCCGAGATTCTGACCACGCCGCCGACCGCCGACGTGCACCAGGCGATGCGCTGGGTCATTGGCCGGCCGGTGGGCCGGTGGTTCTGAGGCGCTGGCATCTGCATCGGCCATGTGCTGCCGCTGGCCCTCCTGGCGACGGGGTCCGCCGGGGCCGGCGTCGCCGCCGCGGTGTTGGCCCTGGCGGGGATGTTTGTGATCGAACGGTTGTGGGTGCTGGCGCCGCAGCACGTGCCGTTGGGTTAATTCAGAGTTCGGCGTTCGGAAGGTATCTACGATGACCAAGGCACAGAGGCTGGCCGCCATTGAGGAACTACTTCGCAAGCGGGGCTGGGATCAAGACAGCGCAAGACAAGCTGCGCGCGCCGCGGTTAAGAATGGCGAGCCGCTCCTGGAATCCCTGTGCTTTCAGGCCCTCGCAGAGAATATACTTGCCACAATCCACTCATCGTCCTGGATTCGCAACCGAGCCAAGGACCCTTCCTGCGACGGCCACGACGTCATCAAGCGGCTGATAGACTCGGGTGCGTCGCCGAGGGATCTGGCGATCTTCGCAAGAATGATGCAACGTGAGTATTTGAGCAATCTCGGGTGCATCCTCGATGGGGCGGGAATCTACGGTACGCCCCGACTTCCTTGCGAAGACTTCCGCATTTTTGCTGTCGATGATTCCGAAAAGCCGCTCACAAAGCTTGACGAGTTACACGAGTCCTTGGGGTGGGTCGATTTGGAAACGGAGATGAGGCTGTCGCGTGAGGCTGCCCAACAAGGTGGCTGAGGAGGAATAGTCCACCGCGCCGGAGCTGCAGGCCGCGCGGTCTGAAAAGGGCGAGTGTTCGCCGAACACCCGAGGAATGATAAAGAGAAGGAGCCACCGTGTCGCAGCACGTCAGCTGGATCGAGCGACTGGCCGTGCGGCTAGGATTGCTCCCGTAGACGCCACCGCAGCCGGAGAGCAACACCTCCGGCACACTGGCCAGCGCCCCGCCGCCCGAGCAGTGGGACGACTGGGTCGAGATCGGGCCCCGCGGCTGGCCAGCCCGACGCGTCGAGCGGCGCTATCACCTGGTCCCGACCACCTGCTTCAACTGCGAGTCGGCGTGCGGGCTGATCGCCTACGTGGACAAGGAGACCTACACCATCCGCAAGTTCGAGGGGAACCCGGTCTACCCGGCCAGCCGCGGCCGGCTCTGCGCCAAAGGGCCCGCGACCATCAACCAGGTCACCGACCCCGACCGCATCCTCCACCCTGCGGCGGGCCGGCCGGCGCGGCGAGGGCAAGTGGGAGGAGATCGGCTGGACCGAGGCGGTGGAGCTGATCGCCGCCCGCATCCGCCGCGCCTTGGAGGAGGGCCGCCGCAACGAGGTGGTCTACCATGTTGGCCGGCCCGGCAACGAGGGGTACGTCGAGCGCGTGCTGCAGGCCTGGGGCGTGGACGGCCATAACAGCCACACCAACATCTGCTCGTCGGGGGGCGCGCTTCGGCTACGCCATCTGGCAGGCCTACGACCGGCCCAGCCCCGACCACGCCAACGCCGAGTTCATCCTGCTGATCTCCGCCCATCTAGAGTCCGGCCATTACTTCAACCCGCACGCCCAGCGGATCATCGAGGGGAAGCTCTCCGGCGCCAAGCTGGCCGTCATCGACACCCGGCTGTCAAACACCGCCTCGATGGCCGACTACTGGCTCCCCACGCGCCCCGGCACTGAGGCGACCGCCCTGCTGGCGATGGCCCGGGTCATCCTCGAAGAGGGACTCTACGACGCCGAGTTCCTCCGCCGCTGGGTCAACTGGGAGGTCTATCTGCAGAAGATGCACCCCCCCTCACCCCCAACCCCTCTCCCCCCGAGGGGGAGAGGGGAGCCGTTGCTTCTCCCCTCGCCCCCGCTTCGGGGGAGAGGAGTGGGGGTGAGGGGGCCCGGTCACGTTCGAGGGTTCGTCGAGTGCCTGAAGGCCGACTACGCCCGCTTCACCCCGCAGTACGCGGAGGCCGAGTGCGGCGTCCCGGCGGCGACGCTGGTCGAGGTGGCCCGCCGGATCGGCCGGGCGGGGCACCGATTCGCGGCCCACAACTGGCGCGGGCCGGCTAGCGGCCACCTTGGCGGCTGGCAGATCGACCCCACCGGGCAGCTCGGCGTCCGCCGCCACTTCGAGAGCCCCTACCGGCCCGGCGAGAAAATCACCGTCGATGAGTACTACCGCTACATCTTCGAGCGCGTCCCGGGGCTGCCCGAGGCGACCAAGGCCCAGGGGCTCGACCCGTTGGCCTACATGCGCAAGTACGGCGCGTTCCAGGTGCACAAGACCACCTACCGGCGCCACGAGCGGCAGCTCGGCGGCGAGGAGCGCGAGGGGACCGAGACCGATCCGGTCAGCAAGGTGGTGATCAAGGCGGGCAAGGCGATGGGCATCGAGATC
>DATLYH010000161.1:0-26865 GCA_035575035.1 Gemmataceae bacterium | reverse complement strand
GCAGCGCCACTGTGGCCACGGTCAGCCCCGCCGTCAGGTCGAGCCGCAGGGCTCGCAGCGAGTAGTGCCGCAGCGAATCAAACGCCGGCACCACCCGGAAGAACCACTCCCGCCACGACCCGGCCGGCGACGGTGGGCCGTTCTCGTCCTCGGGCGGACTCACCGGTTCCTTCATCGATGCCTGGGGGAGAAGCAGTTTGTTCATCCGTCCCCCTCCGCAAGTAAACGGCGGTCAGTCCATCGGCCGTGGTGCTGGAAAGCACGCTTACGAGGGCAGTTCCAGCAAAGTTTATCATGTTGATAAGAATAATCAATATGGCAGCACCGTCCAGAGGGAGGATAGCAGTTGGCGACCAGTATGGGCAAGAAGCGGCAGCGGACACAAGGCGAATCATTAGAGGGAAGGATTGGGGCGAGCGGCCGGTGTCAACCGGCCGGTGGGCGAGCGGCCGGTGTCAACCGGCCGGTTGCGGCGAGCGGCCGGTGTCAACCGGCCGGTTGGGGCGAGCGGCCGCTCGCCCACCGGCGGGCCCGGCCCGTGACCAGCGCCCCGGCGGCAGGAGCTTCACATGCACCCGAACGGTTTCGATCGCCAGGAGACTCAGGGCCTTCCCCCGACCGTGACGATCTGGCCATCCGACAACGACCCGGGGTTGCTCAGGACCACCTGTTCGTCTCCCGTGAAATCTTCCCAGACCCCGGGCTCGCCCGCTTTGGCTGGCGGTTTTGTCTGCTTCTTCAAGACCTGGACCAGCTGCCCATGCCGGACGCCGACCTTGACCGGCGTGCGGACCGCCTTGCCGTTCTCCACCAGGTAGCAGTAAGGCTGGTCTGCCTGCATGACCACTGCCGAAACGGGGAGGGTGAACCCGCTGCGCGACTCAGCCAGAAAGGTAACGTAGGCGTACATGCCGGGCCGCAGCCGGCCCTGAGGGTTGGGCAGGTCGATTTCGGTACGCAGGGTTCGCGCCTTGGCGTCAAGCGACCAGCTGGAGCGGGTCACGGTGCCCTCGAACTCCTCGTCCTTGATCACCGGGAAGCGGATGCGCACCGGCACCCCGTCGCTGATGTACATGGCCTCGGCCTCAGGCACGTCCACGACGATACGGACCGTATCGGTCCGGGCGATGACGAAGAGCGGCCGGGTGCCGGTGCCGGTCAGGTAATGGCCCGTGTGGATGTTGCGGCTGGTGATGATGCCCTCATAGGGAGCGCGCACCTTGCTGTATTCCAGCAGGGCGCGGCAGCGGGCGGCCTCCGCCTGAGCCACCTGGACCTTGGCCTTGGCGGCCATCAGGTCTGCCCGCGCCTTGTTGCGTTTCGCTTCGCTCTCCTTGGCCGCCGCTTGCATGGCATGGACCTTGGCCTCGACCTCCTCCTTGGCGGCCTCCGCGGCTAACTTCTGTTGCCGGGTCACCTCAAGGCTCTGCTCATCAAAGAGCGCCTTTCGCTGGAACAGCTTCTCTTCGTAAAGGTACTGGTTCTTCCAGCGCTCATAGTTGGCCTCGGCCCGTTTGCGGCCGGCCTCCGCCTCGTGAACCATCGCCTGGGCGGTGGCAACGTTGGCGGCGGCAGCTTCCAGGGCTGCGGCGGCCTGCTCCACCTCGGCCTCGGCCTGAGCAACCAGCGCCTGTTTCTGCCGCAGTTCCTCCTCCACTTCGGGAACCCAGAGTTCGGCCAACACCTGGTCCTTCGCCACCCGGTCCCCGATGTCCAACGGCCGCGGCTTGCCGTCCCTGTCGAGGAGCGGCTTGCCATCCGGGTCCAGGGCCGGCCCCAACTTCTGCACGTAGCCGGCGATCCGGGCGAACAGCGGCGTCTCCTCATACGCCTCGACAAAGGCGGGCTGCTCAATGACATGGCTCAGGGGCCTCCGCTCCGGTTTGACCGTCGTCACCGTGGGAACCGGTCCCGAGGACGCCTGAGGGGGGGGCGTGGCAGCGCTGGGCTTGCCACAGCCGGTGGTCAGGGCCAAGAGCACCAGTCCCAGGCACGCCCACGGAACAGCAACGGATCGCAAACGGACAGCGGTCATGGTTCCCTCTCGATTCGGTACGCTTGGTCTCTCGGTCAGCGAGGTTCCGTCCTACGCCTGAGCCGTGGCAGGTTGGCCCCGATCAAAGTGAGGACTTTCAGGGTCGTCGGCGTCGAGCGACACGGAGCGGGTGCTGCTCCGGCCCTGCACAGCGGCGAAAATGCACGGCAGGATGAGAAGGGTGGCAATCGTGGCCGCCCCCAACCCGCCGATGACCGCTCGGCCGAGGGGGGCCACCTGCTGTCCCCCTTCGCCCAGGGCCAGGGCCATCGGGATCATGCCGGCGATCATGGCGAAGCTGGTCATGAGGATCGGGCGCAGCCGGCTCCGGGCGCCTTCCACAGCGGCCTCGCCGGCCGGGTCGCCCGCCCGCCGGCTGCGCTCCGCAAAGGTCAGCAGCAGGATGGCGTTCGCCGTCGCCACGCCGATGGCCATGATCGCCCCCATGAATGACTGAATGTTAAGGGTCGTGCCGGTGACCAGCAGGGCCAGGGCGACGCCGGCGATCACTGCGGGGGCTGTGGTGATGGTCACAAAGGCCAGCCGGAACGACTGGAAGTAGGCGGCCAGCAAAAGGAAGATGACCAGCACGGCCATGCCCAGGCCGAGGGTCAGGCCGCTGAGCCATGAGCCGCCCCCCAGGCCGCCGAACATCTGCTGCATCGGCTCCA
Organism: Gemmataceae bacterium; assembly: GCA_035575035.1. Lineage (GTDB taxonomy): Bacteria > Planctomycetota > Planctomycetia > Gemmatales > Gemmataceae > DATLYH01. Next base: position 24,159 of record DATLYH010000161.1, on the reverse strand, counting down.
CCTGGCCCCGGACATCGACCTGCACGCCGCGCGGCGGCTCGCCGGCCGCTTGCAACGCCTGCTTGATTCGGCCCGCCACCCGCCCCAGGTCCTCGCCGTAAATGTTGGCCGTCATGCTTACCAGCCGCCGCATGTTGTAGCGGTCGTATTCCCCCGGCATGGTGCCTTCCTCTACTTGGGCCACATCCTGGAGCAACACCCTGTCCCCTTCACCCCCCGAGGAAGAGGCCAGGGGAGCGTGCTTGATCGGCACCAGGCCCACCTCCTTGGGCGAATTCATTCGTCCGATGGGGATTTCGACCTGCACCTGGTAGCCGATGCCGGTTGCGGGATCGCGCCAGTAGTTGGGGACGACGAACCGGCTGGAGGCCGTCGCCGCGACCAGGGAGCGGGCAACGTTGTCCACCGTCAGGCCGCTCCGCCCGGCCAGTTCGCGGTCGATCTTGACCTCGACGGTCGGGTAATCCAGCGGCTGGGCAAACTGGAGATCGCGGAGGGAGGGGATCTTGGCCAGCTCCTGCCGCACTTTCTCGGCGTGGGCGCGGTTGTCGGCGAAGTTGGGGCCGCTCACCACAACCTCGATCGGCGTCGGCGCCCCGAAGCTCATCACCGCATTGACGATGTCGGCTGGCTCGAAGGAGAGCTTCAAGCCGCGCACGCGTTCCTCCACTTCCTCGGTAGTGAACCCCTCCGCGACTAGTTTGGGACGAAGCCACTCCGCCAGACGCCGGGGGAGTTCTGCGCGAAGCTGTTCTTTCAACTCCTCGGTGTCGATGCCGCTGCCGCGCTTCAGGGCCACCCGCATGACCGCTTCCTCGGGGCCGCTCATCCACTGGTAAACGCCGTTGATGGGATAGCTCGACGGCACCACGCCGACGTAGCCCAGCGAGATGGCGACGTTCTCCGGCCCCACCTTGTCCTTGATGATTGTCAGTGCCTGCTGGGCGATCTCCTCGGTGCGCTCGATGCGGGTTCCGGTCGGCGCCCGCAGCCGCAGCTGGAACTGGCCGGCATCCACCTTGGGGAAGATCTCCCGCCCCACCTGGCTGCCCGCCAGCCCGATGATAAGCCCGGCAATGACGACGTAGGCCGGCACCAAGGCCCAGCGCCAGCGCACCGCCTGACGGACCACTCCGGCGTAAGCGTCGCGGAACCGCGCGAAGAGGCCCACCGGCCGCGGCCCGTGGGCCGGAGCGTGATGCCGCAGCAGCCAGACCGACAGCACCGGCACGAAGGTATTGGAGAGCAAGTAGCTGGCCGCCATCGCAAAGCCGACCGCCAGCGACAGCGGTACGAACAGGGCCTGGGCCGCCCCCTGCATGAAAAACGACGGTAAGAAGACCGCCACGATGCAGAGCATCGCCAGCAGGCGGGGGACGAGGGTCTCATCAATGCCCCGCCGCACCGCCCGGGCCAGCGAGCCGGTCTTCTCCATTTGGGTGTGGATGTTCTCGACCGCGACGGTTGCCTCGTCCACCAGGATGCCGACCGCCAGCGCCAGGCCGCCCAGCGTCATCAGGTTGATCGTCTGCCCGGTCAGCCACAAGGCCACAACCGCGCTGAGCAGCGCGAACGGAATGTTAAGCACGACCACGATCACGCTCCGCCAGTCGTGCAGGAAAAGGAACACCATCAGGCCGGTGAGGAAGGCGCCGAGCAATCCCTCCAGGCCCACGCCGGCGATGGCCCCCGTGACATAGGGGGACTGATCAAACTCGAAGCTGACCTTGATGTCCTCGGGGATGGCCTCCTGCATCCGGGGCAGGTTCGCTTTCACTTCCTTGACCACCTCGACGGTCGAGGCCTCGGCCCGTTTGGTGACCAGGATGTAAACGGCCCGGCGGCCGTTCACCAGGGCGTAGCCGGTCGGGATGTCGGTGCTGTCCTCGATAACGCCCAGGTCGCGAAGGTAGACGCTCGCGCCGGGGCGGAGGGGGATGTTGCCCAGCTCGCGGGGCTGTACCACCATGGCGTTGGCGGGCACGATGGGCATCCGGTCCTTGACCCGGATGTTGCCCGATGGACTGATGGTGTTGCCCGTGGTGAGGGCGGCGATCACCTCCTCGGGCGAGACGTTGTAGGCCCGCAGGCGGTCCGGGTCGGTGCGAATCACGATGGTCCGGGCACTGCCGCCGAACGGCGGTGGGGCCGAGACGCCCGGCAGGCTGGCAAACATCGGCCGAACGCGGTTCAGGGCCAAGTCCTGGATGTCCTTGATGCTCCGGGTTTCGCTGGAGAACACCAGGTAGCCGACCGGTACGCTGCCGGTGTCGAAGCGCATGACGAACGGCCCGACGGTCCCCGGCGGCATGAAGGCCCGCGAGCGATTGACATACTGGATGGTCTCGGCCATGGCCTGGGCCATGTCGGTGCCGGGGTGGAAGAAGAGCTTCATCAGGGCCAGGCCCTGGATGTTCTTCGATTCCACGTGGTGGATGCCGTTGATGTACAGGAAGTGGTACTCGTAGTAGTAGGTGAGCAGCCCCTCCATCTGGGCCGGGTCCATGCCGCTGTAGGGCTGGCAGACGTAAATCACCGGCAGGTTCAGGCTGGGGAAGATGTCCACCTTCATGCGGCTGACGGCCAAGATGCTGCCCACTACCAGGCCGATCATCGCCACCATGACGGTGATGGGATGCCGCAGCGCGAAGACAACGGGGTTCATCGCTGATCGACCTTTCTCCACTCGATGGTCAACTCCAGGGTCTTACCGGGCTGGACCTCGACTGCGCGGCGCTCCTGCAAGCCGGTGTCCGGGTGGCGCAGCCAGAGGGTGTACTTGCCGGGCGGCACCGCGTTGATCCGGAAGCGGCCCTGTTCATCGGACACCGCGAACCAGGGGTGCGGCACCACATAGACCCAGGCCCGCATCCAGGCGTGCAACGAGCAGCCGATCTGCACTGGGTGCCGTTGCGGCTCGAAGGTGTAGTCAAACGGCTGGCCGTTGGAAACGAAGACATTGAACTGGTTTGCCGCGACGGTCGAGCTGGCCATGACACTGTGGTTGCAGCTGTCGCTGTTGTCGAAGCGAACGGCCTGGCCATGCTGCACCGCCACAACACGCGGCACGAAGACCATATCGCGCTGATCGACGAGCACCGGGGTCGCCTTGGTCAGCTTGGGTTGGGCGGGGGCGTTTTCCAGAACCGCGACCACATAGCGGAGCCCCTTGGTTTGAGGATCGACGATCAGGTCGCGGTGCCGGACGATGCCCCCCTCGGTGGTAAGGATTTCCTCCGGCGGCGGCACCGGGCCGGTGTAGCGGACGACACCGGTAATGGCGCCGGTTTTCTCGGCCAGGGCCGGGGTTCCGACCAGCAAGCAGGCCAACAGGGAGAACCAGGCCGGCGGGGTTCGCATGGTGCAATCCTCGGCTCAGTCGTTAGGCGGGCGGGGTGGAGTGCCGGCGGCGCGAAGGAGAGCGGCCGGTCCTTTCCTGCTGGCGGCGTTTTTGCTTGATGGCCTGGAAAGGCTCGTCGTGGTCTTCCAGGATCTCGGCGACCAGTTCCTGGAGCTTCTGGCGGGCTTCGGCCAGGACTGAGCGGCCGGCAGCCGTGGCCCGGTAGTACTTCCGCCGGCGCCCCTGCACAAAGCGGGTCTCGCAGCGCAGGTAGCCCAGCGCTTCAAGGGCATGCAGGGTCGGATAGAGAGTTCCCTGACTGAGCCGGTAGCCGTGGCGGACCAGCTCTTCGGTGATCTCGGCGCCGTAGGTCGGCTCCTTCGCCGCATGATACAGGATGTGCAAGCGAATGAAGCCGTTGAAAAAGTGCCGGGTAATCGGATCGTCGGCCATGCTGTCTTACTCCGATGTCGGGTTTCGACTAGTGTAGCGAGACTGCGGGCAAGGGGCAAGCGGTTTCGGCGGGTAGGAAGGAGGTTGCGAATGCTTGGAGAGAGGGAGGTGATGACGGACGCCTTAGCGTTTCAGCAGGATCAATCGACCGATGGAGACGGGAGCCGGCTCCGGGGCAGCGGTCTCCGCCGAGCCGGGAGCCGTGGGACAGTCCGGGGGCGCATCGGCGACGTTTGAATGGGTAACGAACTGCGCGGGTTGGCCGAGGGCGCGGTAGAGGCGGAACTGAGCCCGGTTGTAGTCGCCGACGGCGCCGTAGTAATCGTTGTACGCCTGCGCCAGCTGCCCCAGGGCGGCCACCGCCTCTTGCGGCCGGATCACCAAAAGGAGCAACTCGCCGGCGCGGCGGGTCTGGCCGAGGCCCTCGAAGTTCTTGTTCATCGAATCGACCGCGTCGCGGAGGCCGCTCTCGGCCTCACCCAGCCGGGCCGCCGCCGCCGCCAGCTGCGCATGGGCCTGGGCGACGTCGGCCGCCACCCGGTCCTGGATGCGGAACAGCTCGATCAGCGCCAGCCGCTGCTCGGCCCGGCGCTCCTCCACGCGGGCGCGGTTGCCGATGCCCAGGTTCTGCAATTCCCATAGCACCTGAATATCGAAGTCGCTCCGGCCGTTGAAATTGCTCAGGTTGTCGTTGATGCCGCCGCCGAACAGGCCCGCGGCCAGAGTGCCGGCCGGGTTGGTGGCGTTGCCGCGCAGCAGCACGCTTGGCACCAGCGGCCGCAGCTTCTCTTGCCGCAGACGTAGCAGCGTGGCCTGGACGAGCGCCTGCTGGGCCGCCAGCTCGGGCCGGTTGACCAGGCCGATCGCGATCAGGTCATCGACACTCTGATGGGGCGCCAGCAGGGTCACCTGGAGGTGGGGCGGTTCGAGCGGCTCGACGAGAACGCCGTAGTCCAGGCGGAGAACGCGCCCGAGCTCGGCACTGGCAGTGCGCCAGCGTTCGCGGGCCGACTCGACCTGCTGGCGACGGCGGGCCAGCTCGGTGCGGGCCCGCACCACCTCGACGGGGGGGGCCAGTCCCGGGGCCAGCTGCTCGGCGCGGCGGACCAGTTCCTCGGCCCGGCGCGCTGTGTCCAGGGCGCCGGCCAGCTCGCCACGCGCCTGCTGCACGTTGAAGTAGGCCTCGGCCACGGCGAGCAGACTGTTGTTGGCGGCGGCCTGCCAGTCGGCCTCGCGGGCGCGGATCACTTGCCGGGCCGCCAGCGGTGCAAAGATCGCCTCGCTCAGCGCGAAGACGGCGCTGGGCCCGCCCCCCACCATGAACGAACTGCGGCTGGTGGTGAAGACATCCCCCTCGATGCGCTGGATCTGCCCATCGTGGCGGGCATAGTCGGTCCCCAGGTAGATCGTCGGCAGCCACAGCACCCGGGCGGCCTGGAGCTGCGCAGCGGCGGCGCGGATGCGCTCCGACGCGGCAGCGATGTCAAGCGGCCGGACGCCGGCCAGCTGGAGCGCCGTAGGCAGGTTGATCGGCAGCGGCCGGTCGTAGGGGGTGGGCGCGGGCGGGCGGAGCGGCACCGGCGCCGCGCCGGGATGCTGCGGCGCGGGCATCGGGGCCTCCTCCTGACCATGTGCCCCGGGACGAGGCATCACGACACCGAGGAATCCGCCGAGGCTGCCGAGGAGGAGGACCATCCACCAGCGCCGGCGCCTGCGAGCCATCCGATTGCCTCCATTAGCGCGGACCGATCTCAGGGCACCGGGCGATCAGGGGAGAACTGCCGGCCCCGCCCGGTTCGAGGGTCTTGCGGCTCCTCCCTTCTATATCGGAAGGAGGGCTCTTATCGTGCCAGGAAAAGATTCGGATGGAGGTCTTCTGCTGATGTCACCCGTGGCTTTGGTGGTAACGAGCACCTGTTTCTTGAGCGATCTTATCGAAGAATCGTCTGTCCTTCCGCGGCCGGTAAGCAGCGGTGGTTGACCCGGGAATTTGGAGTACGGCGAGCCCTCGCCGTACTCCAAACTCTCAAATCCTCGGCTTGGCTGTTCGCTCGACCTGTCTGCTGCTTTCAGACCAAGCGGCTCACACCCACTGCTCCAGGAACCGCTTGCTTTGCCGCAGGGCACGCTTGCGGTCGTCGAGCGAGCCTTCGTAGGCCCGGTCCTCCACCTCGACACAAACCGCCCCCCGATAGCCGGCGTCGGTCAGGGCCGAGAACAGCGGTCCCCACTGCACGTCGCCTAGGCCCGGTAGCTTCGGCGTGTGCCAGCCCAGCCCGAGGATGCCCACCGCATACAGCCGGTCCGGGTCGATGCGGGTGTCCTTGGCATGGACATGGAAGATCCGCGGGCCGAAGTCGCGGACACAGCGGATATAGTCGATGTGCTGCCAGACCAGATGGGACGGGTCGAAGTTCAGCCCCAGGTGGGGACTGGGGATCTCGGTCAACAGCGCCTGCCAGACCGACGGCGAGACGGCCAGGTTTTTGCCCCCGGGCCACTCGTCCATCGAGAACAACATCGGGCAATTCTCGATGCCGATGTTCACCCCCTCCGCCTCGGCATGGCGGATGATGTCGGGCCAAACCGTGCGGAGCACCGTCCAGTTCGCTTCCAGCGACCGAGTATGGTCCCGGCCGATGAAGGTATTGACCAGGCGGACATTGATCCGCGGAGCGGCGCTGATCACCTTCTTCAGGTGGCCGATGACGAATTCACGGTGGGCGGCGTCGGCGTCGAGCGGGTTGGGGTAGTAGCCCAGGCCGGAGATGGCCACGCCGTAGCGCTGCACCAGGTCGAGGATACGGCCGGCTTGCTCGTCGGTGAAAGCGGTCACGTCGATATGGGTGACGCCGGCGTAACGGCGGTCGGCGGCCCCAGGCGGCCAGCACATCAACTCCACACAGGCGAACCCCTCATCGGCCGCGAAGGCCAGTACTTCTTCCAACGACAACTCCGGCAGAATGGCGCTGACGAATCCAAGCTGCATGGCGACCCTCCCCAAGAATCTCAGTGCAGCCAGCCGCAGTACCAGGCTGCGATCACGGCCAGTCCCAGGACAATCCGGTAAACGACGAACAGACGGAAACTGTGGCTGCGCACATAATGCAGGAACCAGGCGACCACCACGTAGGCTACCACGAACGCGGTGACGAAGCCGACGGCCAGGACCAGCCAGCGATGCAGGTCCATCGCGGCGCGGGTCTTGACCAGGCTGTACAGCGCCGCAGCGGCCATCGTCGGAATGCTGAGCAGGAAGGAGAAGTCAGCGGCCGCCTTCAGCCGCAGGCCGACCAGCATCCCGCCCATGATTGTGCTGGCCGAGCGCGATACGCCCGGCACCAGACTGGCGATTTGCGCCACGCCGATGCCCAGTGCCTGCCCCGGCGAGACGCCCGAGATATCCTCAACCCAGCCACGGCCCTGGCACAACCGTTCGATGACCTCGATCAGGACGGCGCCGGCGATCAGGGCCAGACCGATCGGCAAGGCATGCTCCATCAGCCGGTCGATCGGTTTCTTAAAGATGACGCCGACCAGTCCCGCAGGGATGACGGCCGCCAACACCAGGACCAGCGGATGTCGCCAACGCGGCACGCGGCATTTGGCAGCACCTGCCGCGCTTTCGTCCGCCAGGAGTCGCCGCGGGGCGAGGAAGTCGGCCGTCAGCTCGCGCAGTCGGGACCCATAGTAGACTACGACCGCGAGGATGGCGCCAAACTGGATGACGATGGTGAACAGTTTCCAGAATTCGTCCGTTGCCAGCTCCAGGCCAAGGGCCTGCTCCACCAGGAGCATGTGCCCAGTGCTGCTGATGGGGAGGAATTCGGTGATCCCCTCGACGATGCCGACCAAAACGGCGATCCAGAAATCTTGCATGGGTGTCCAATAACCGTGAATCGTTCAGGCCGGAGTGCGGCGCGGCTAACCCACATCAACCCAGCGCTGTTCCCGGTGGCTTTGCAGGATTGCCTCGCACAGGACCACCTCGCGGTGGCCGTCGTCAAGCGTCGGGAATGGCCGCGGCGCTTGCCAGTCGCCCGTCTCGATGTAGTCATACACGGCCCGGAACAGCTGTTTGAACGTGTCCGGGAAGCCCTCGTTATGCCCGCCGGGGTAGTTGGCGAACGGCCGAACCGCCGGCTGCAACAGCGCCGGGTCGCGGATCAGCAGTTCATTGGGGCGGTCGCGGCGGCCCAGCCACAGCTCGTTGGGCCGCTCGCTGTCCCATGCCAGGGCCGCCCGCGCGCCGGCGATCTCGTAGCGCAGACAGTTCTTGCGGCCGGCCGTCACCTGCGACACGGTAAAACACCCCGACGCCCCGCCCCGAAAGCGCAGCAGCACCGAGCCGTAATCCTCAGTGCTGATCACCACTTCCTCCGTCTCCCGGGCGCTTGTGAGCTTGGACTGGAAGGTCTCGACCGAGCCGCTCGGCCGGCGCCGCCTCGGCAGGAAGGTCCGCAGGTCGGCGCAGACTTTCTCAATCTCCAGGCCGGTGATCGCGCTGACCAGGTCCATCCAGTGGGTGCCGATGTCGGCCACGGCCCGCAGCGCCCCGCCCTCGTCGGGCAGCACCCGCCAGTTGAAGTCGGTCTCGTACAGCAGCCAGTCCTGCACATAGGAGCCGGTCACATGGTAGATGGTTCCCAGTTCGCCGTCGGCGATCCGCTGCCGGGCCTCCAGGTTGAGCGGGTAAAAACGAACGTTATAGCATACGGCGCTGACGACCGGCGTGCGTCGGGCCAGCGCCGCCAACTCGGCCGTCTCGCAGGCGGTCAGGGCCAAGGGCTTCTCGCAGACCACATGCTTGCTGGCCGCCAATGCCCGCCGGCACTGCTCGAAGTGCAGCCGGTTGGGGGAAGCCAGGTGGACCACGCTCACCGCCGGGTCGGCCAGCAGCTCGTCGTAGTTCTCGTAAGCGCGCGGGAGGTCGAGGACACGGGCGGCGGCCCGACCCTTCTCGGGCGTCGAACCCAGGATGCCGACCACGGGCCGGCCCAGCCGCCGCAGCGCCTCCACATGGACCGGGCCGATGAAACCGGTCCCCACCACCGCTGCCGCCAACCGTGCCATGACTGCTCACCTCTCGATACTTCGCCGAATGTTGTTCAGGACAACCAGGTACAGGATCAGTGCAGCCAACAGGACAACGTACAAGATGCTTTGCGCCAGCAGACCGATGCCGGTCATCATCGCGAAGCTGCCCGCCTCGCGGTAGAGGTTGTAGAACAGGTTGTTGAGGAGAAGGAGGCCGAACACCACGCCGGGGAGGATGAAGATCAGGTACAGGGCGTTGCCGGCGCGGGCACGGTCCTTCACCGTGAGGGCCACCGACCGGGCGTAGAGCAAGGTGAGTGTCAGCGTGGCCAGCTCCAGCACCCCAGCTGCCAGCGGCATCCCCTCGGTGACGGGGGGCACCCGCCGTTCCGGAGTAAGCACCGGCTGGCCGCGGTTCAAAGACGAGATCAGATACGGGAGGTCCGATGTCAGGTGCCACCACTGCACAATCGGGGGCGCACCTGCCGGGGCCGCTGCCGGCTCTTGCACGGCCGCGATCAACATCATAATCAGGTGGAGGCCCCCGACGGCCAGGGCGGCCCCGGCCAGCAGCCGGGAGTAATACCGCTCCGGCCCGCCGAGACACAGGGCCAGGCCGGCCGTCGCCAAAATCCAGCCGCACAGCCCGGGGAACGCCGCCGCCAGGTAGAAGTTCGGGTTGAACCGCTCGATCACGATCGCGGCGCAATTCAGCAGAAAGGTCAGCCCCAATCCCACCATGTACAGGCCGCTGCCCATCACCACCAGCAACAGCCCCCGACTGCTCCAGCGCAGCCGGTGAACCAACTCTTCCCATCGCCGACGGATGTCGTCGTCGCCTTTGGGCTCATCCTCGGCAGTCGCGACCATCGCGTAGATTTCACGGCCCTCTTCCTCGACGACCTCGCCGGTCGATCCGCCCGCCCGGAAGGTCCCGCCGCAGCCCGGACACTTGACCCGCTTACCGAGCAGGTGGTCGGCCACGCGCATCGGGCCTCGGCAGAAGGGGCAGGTGATGATCTCGGGCATGTTTCCCGGGCCCTTGCCGACGGCCGGCGGGCCCTCTCCTTGGCTTCCTCGATGACCTCGCAGCGGATGCGGTCTTTTTCTGCCTGCTTGATCGCGCCCGTCAGCCGATCCGCCGGCCGAATGATATCCTCAACCCCCATGCCCTGCGAGCCCTTTCGTCCAGGTGGCGCCGATCGGAAGGCGGCTGGCCTCCCTTCTCGGCCCTCGCCCTGAGCCGCTGGCCACACCGTTGGGTTCGGGGCACTGCCGCCGTGTCGATTTCGGGCAGCAGCAAGGCAAACGTATCGTCGCGACCGGCCACTCCAGGGATTGTTCAGCGGTGCGGAGCATCGGGGCGCTCGCGGAGGAAAAGCCCATCAAGCAGAAAGGGCGAGCAGGGCCGATACCCCACTCGCCCTTTCTACTCTACTGAGGCAAGTCTGGTCATCTCAAGCAAGAACCGCCAGCGTGGCCAGTGCTCACTCGAAGTTGGCGACGACCTCGCCATCATCCCGGCAGGCCAGCCGGCCAAGGGTGGTTTCGTCGAGCGAATTCCGGACCGCCTTGACACTGCCGTCACAGAAGGCGAACTGGCAGACGCCCGGATGCCAGCTGCCGAACTTCTTGGCCCAGACGGCGTCGGACCCGGGCCGCCAGGTTCCCGTGGAGCCGGGAGGCCGCGGTGCATCCCGGGTGGGAGTAACATCGTGAGGACCTTGCGCGAGGGGGGCGGTGATACCGGCGATCCGGCCCGAGTAGGTGGTCCAGATGCCGCAGTAGATCGAGCCGTCGCCGACCTTGAGCCGGCCGAACATCCCCAAGGGGACGTGCTTCTCACCGACCAGGAAGGTGTTGCTTGTCCCATCCCGGACCTTGAGCATGTTGGTGTGACTGGTGATCCGCCCTGTTGCAGTGTCAAGGGTGCCCTGGATCAGGACGCCGTTGGCGTTGGTCCCGAAACAGACCTCGGCCGGCGGCGTGGCGAAGAAGCCATACTCGCCGAGGTTGCCGGCGTAATCGCCCAGTGCGCCGGGGGGCTGGTTCGTCCCGGCGAAGCGGGGGTCGGCCGTTCCAGTGGGCCGGAACTCCGGCGGCGGCGTGGTGTCGGCGGGATAAACCTGCTCGGGCCGGTGCACAAGCCTGGAACTCGCGCTCCGGCGCGACGGGCAGTAGTAGGTCTTCACCTGCATCTGGCGAAAGGCGTCGTTCTGCTGAACGTAGGGGATGCTGAAGTTCCAGCCCCGGGAGATGTTTTCTTGCTCCAGGTAAGGCATGATGAGCACGAACCAGGTGGCGTGGTTGTTGCTGACGCGCACCGGGGGGAATGCCGTGTAGGCGTCGTGGTAGTTGTGGACGGCAAGGCTGATTTGCTTGAGGTTGTTGGCACAGGAGGCGCGGTTGGCCGCCTCGCGCACCTTCTGGACAGCGGGCAACAGCAGGGCGATCAGCACGGCGATAATGGCGATCACCACCAACAGCTCAATCAACGTGAAGCCGAACTGACGGCGATGTAATGGATGCAGGGAAAGGAGCATGGCGAACTCCCCATGTGCAAGGAGAACAAAAATGGCACTACGGGAGAAAGGCCGCACGGCCCTTGCGATCACGTGATAGGATAGAGGTATCCTAGGTGGAGAAGGGAGCGGCCGTCTAGGCAGTTCAGGCAATCGGCCTTTGCAAATTGGGCAACCGGAATGCCCTGTCAGCTGCCGGATTGGCCCTGTCGCCAGGCGTGCGGCGGCAAGCCGGTCTGGCGCTTGAAGGCCCGGTAGAAACTGGACAAGTCCTCGAAGCCGGACTCAAAGGCGACGGCAATGATGCTGCGCGGGGTCTCGCGGAGCAATCGGCAGGCATAGTCGATGCGGAGCCGGGTTCGGTAGCTCGACCAGGAAACCCCCGTCAGCTCCCGGAACAACTGGGTGAAGCGCCGCCGGCTCATCCCCAACTCGGCTGCAATCTGATCAAGGTTGGCCGACTCGAAGAAGCGGTGCGGCAGTTCGGCCAGGTAGCGGCGGACCGCCTGGCGGTGTGCCGAGAAGGAATCCTCCCGACGCGACGGCGGGGACATCCCGCTCTGGCTGCGAGCCAGCACAACCAGCAATTGCAGCGCCTGACCGACGATCCAGGCTCGGCTCCCCGGACGGGCCAATGTCTGTTCGTACAGCAGCCGCCGCAGTTCCTCCCGCACCTGAGCCGCCACCAGGGTGCTGACCGGCAGCGGGCCGGGCGGCAGGTCGTCCACCAAGGACGGTTCGTGTTGCCAGACCTGGGGGGCGACGCAGATGCCGAACAACTCCAGGGGCCGGGCCGGGTCATCCTCAAGATGGTGCGCCTGCGCCACCGGCACCACCACCACGTCATCCTTCCGGCAGGGATAGGTCTTCCCGTCGATATGGAAGGCGCCGGCGCCGTCCAGCACATAGAAGATTTCGAGGAAGGCATGGCGCTGACTGGTCATGCGGAAGCCCGGCGCATGGTGGCTTTCCAGCACGAAGACGCCGTGCGGCGGAAGGGTCACCTCGATCGGCTGACGGCGGAAGGTTTGCCCCATGGGTGTATGGAACGTTGGACTCCGCACCGGACAGGAGCGCAGACCGATCCCCCTCATCTATTCGTCATAGGGTGTGGTCCCGTACATCCAATATTTGGGGCCTCATGGAGCGGACCGGCCTGGAGGACCACTTCATGGGCAAGCCGCCGGACCTGCCGATGGACTATGCCGCCCGCAGTGTGGAGGAAGCAAACGGTGGGATAGGTGCGGGAAGCGCCCGCGCCGACGATCTACGAAGGCGCTTCCAACTCCCAGGCCGCAACCACCGATGAGCTTGCGCGCTGCCCCCTTCAGGTGGACTCCCCCTGGGGCCCGGCCTCGGCAAGGGGGGCGACCAGGTTGAGGATGGAGCCGAGCTGCGCCAGGCGCATGCCGTAGCGGTCGAGGAATTCTTGCAATGCGAAGTCGTTGTCCAGGGCGTCGTCGCCGTCCTGGCTCAACCGCTCGGTCAGTTCGGCGAGCAGTTTGCCGTAGGAGCGCTCCAGGATGGGCAGCGACTTGCGGCAGGCCTCGGCCAGGTCGGGGAAGTCCTGTTGCCAGCGTGCCAGGAAGGCGCGCCAGCGGGCCCCCATGTCGTGGGCGGCGGCCGAGGCGCGGAGGTAATTCAGCTGCTCGCGCTGCACCTCCAGGATCTGGCGAAGCAGCTCCACGGTTTCCGAGGCAACGGCAGGAGGTTCCGTGGGCATGGGGACAATAGGTGCCACGTGAAATTGAAAGTGCATGGGGCTTGCTTATCTCAACCCGCCCCCGGCCGGCCCACCTTCTCTCTGCCGAAGCCGGGCGGCGGCCGGAGCATGGTCTTTTGGTGTAAGGACAACGTTGCAGCAGTCAATCCCGGTCCGCGATCGCCCCCTCTTCCCCCGCGGGAGAGGGAGAGAAGGCGACCGGGTCAGGGCCGGGCGAGAAACGATTTTAGCAAACGTCCTCGGCCCGCGGAAGCACTTGCATGGTTTATGCGGCCGCCAGGGCTTCGACCAGTCGGTCAATGTCGTCTTCGTTGTTGAAAAAGTGGACCGAGACGCGCAGACCGCCGACCCCAGCCGTGTAGCGTTGCGAGATCAGGACGCGCCGGTCCAGCAGCCGCTGCAGGCAGGCAGTGTCGCGGGCCGGCCCCTGCCCCAGGGTAAAGGTCACGATGCCCGAGCGGGCCTCCGGCTCGTTCGGGCTGACCACCGTAACGCCGGCCGAGTGCAGCCGGTCGATCAGCAGCCCGGTCAGGCGGAAGATGTGTTGTTCGATGGCGTCGATGCCCAGTTCGTTGATCAGGGCCACGGCCGCGCCGAGGGCCACGTTGCCGGGATAGTTGGCGGTGCCGCCCACCTCGAAGCGCCGAGCCGCGGGCGTGAACTCATAGGGCCGAACCGCCGGGATCGTGGGGGTGGCAAAGTACTCGGCCCAGCCCTCAGGCGGTTCGACGATGTTAAGATAGCCCCAGGCCGGCGGTATGAGTCGCTCTCGCTGGCGCGGGTGGACGTAGAGGAACCCCCGGCCGACCGGCGCGTTCAACCATTTGTGCCCGCCGCAGACCAGGAAATCTACCGGCGCCCGTCCCACATCGAGGGCGATAGCGCCGAGCTGCTGGATGGCATCCACGACCAGCACCAGGCCACGCTCACGGGCCAGGTCGCTGAAGGCCGCCAGGTCGGCCCGGTAGCCGTTGGTCCACTGCACGCTGCTGAGCAGGATCAGGCGCGTGCGGGCGTCAGCGGCGCGGGCGAAATCGTCGGCCAACAGCCGGCCGCCGCGGTTGGGCACTACCTCAATGTGAAAGCCCTGCGCTGACTGCCGGCCGATCCAGGGGACCGCCAGGCCCAGGAACTCGGTGTCGCCGATCAGCACCTTGTCGCCGGGTCCCAGCGGCACCGCGGCAGCGATGATTTCCAGACCCTGGGTCGTGCTTTCGATCAGGGCGATGTCCTCGGGACGGGCGCCAATCAGCCGGGCCGCCTCGCGGCGCGGCCAGTCAGCGGTGCGGTCCAGCGCGATGTGGTGGGCCGAGGCATCGCGAGCGGGACAACCGAGCAGGTCCTGGCCGAGTTGCTGCAGGGCCTCCGCCGCCTGGACCGGCAACAGGCTGACGCAGGCGGCATCGAGGAACGCGCAGTCGCGCGTGCCAGGGAAAAACGAGCGGGCAGCCGCAATGTCCATCCGGTTGACCTCCCGCACGAATGCCAGCCGCTTGCGGCTCAGCAACTCCTCCTCACTCGCGGCGGAACAAACTCAGGATATATATAGACCGCGCCTTTGACCGCGAGCCACTCTGCACCATTGATGCGGCGCCCTTCTTCATTCCTCCAATCGGGCTGCGGTCGGGGAGAGAGGTCCTACAATGACTGGAGGCATGAGGCAATCAAAAGTTACAAGAGGTGTCAGAAAGGTATAGCCGTGGCAAGCACAGACCAGGTTGTCGGGACCGTCGTCTCCTTGCGGCGATATCCGGTCAAGTCGATGCAAGGGGAGGAGCTGAACGCCGTCGGGGTCAGCGAGCGCGGGCTGCTCGGGGACCGGGCCTACGCCCTCGTGGACGCCTCCGACGGCAAGGTCGTCAGCGCCAAGAACCCGAAGAAGTGGCCGAACCTCTTTGACTTCTACGCTACCTTCCCGGAGAGCGTACCGGAAGACGGGTCTCCCCCACCGGTGCGGATCACCCTACCCGATGGCACCGTTGTCGTCGGCCCCGGGGATGAAGCGGACCGGTTGCTGTCGGCCGCGCTGAGCCGGGCGGTGACGCTCCGCAGCGCCGCGCCGGCGAAGCCGGTCCTGGAGGAATACTGGCCCGACATGGAGGAGCTGCCCCACCGAGACACCGTCACTGACGAAGCGATGCCGGCCGGTCTGTTCTTCGATGCGGCAGTCGTCCATCTGCTGACGACAGCGACCCTTGACCGGCTACGGGAGCTCTACCCGCAAGGACGGTTCGAGGCCCGGCGCTTCCGCCCCAACATCGTGGTGGCCTCCGCGGGAGAGGAGAAGGGTTTTGTCGAGAATGACTGGGTTGGGCGCACGCTGGTTTTGGGCGAGCAGGTGCGGTTAAAGGTAACTGGTCCCTGCCCCCGGTGTGTGATGACAACCCTGCCGCAGGCGGATCTGCCGCGCGATCCGGAGATCCTGCGCACGGCCGCCCGGCACAACCGAGCATATGTCGGCGTCTATGCCAGCGTTATCCGTGGCGGCCGGCTGCGGCGCGGGGAGAGCGTCCGGCTAGAGTAGATTTGACCCCGTCGCGGCAGGGTCCGCAGCTAACCCTTTTCAGAGCCCGGAGCGTGAGCGCCGGGGAAGATGCGTTAGCGACGGGTTCCTCTGAGCCCGGAGCGTGAGCGCCGGGGCCAACTTTATCCCGTCGCTGACGCTCCGGGCTCTGGTCTCAATCACGCTCCGGGCTCTGATGCGCCCCCATCGCCTTCAGAACCGGCCGACGCGACGGGTACAATAACAGGAACCGGATCGCCGGCGCTGACCGTGACCACCCTGCGGATGACGGCCCCCATGCTCGAACCTGTCCCGGACCCTGCATCACTGCCGTTGGATGTTCCGCCGCCCGGGCCGCGCGGCCGGCCCCTGATCGCCTGGGCAGTAATCCTGGCACTGGTCCTGGTCGTCGTCCTGGTCCAGACTTACCGGCCGCGAGCCCGCGGTAACTCGGAAGAGGACCGCTTCGGCGAGCTGACCATCACCGTCCAGGGACGCCACCTGGTCGGGTTCGCGTCGTTTCCGGGCGTGTCCCGCAAGGAACTCTACCACCAGGCCATCCCGCTCAACTCCGGCCCCGTCGGGCAACGCCTCCGCTTCGTCATCCTGGCCGGGGAATTGGCCGGGCCCGACGAGGCGCTGCGGCAACTCGACGAACTCCAGCAGAAAATCGCCGCGCAACAGGTCGAACCCAGCCCGACCCAGAGGACACTTCTGACCATTCTCCGCAAGGTCTACACCGATTACCGGGACGGGCGGCTCCAGGCCCTGTCGCTGGATGAGTCCGAGCGTCAGTTTCTGCGTCAGGAGCTGGGATGGTTCGGTGATCTGGCCCTTGCCCCGCCGGAGGACCCCGACCCCGGCGAGCGAGCTGCGGTCGTGCGTTCTGCCCGGCGGACGGCGGTGGTCCTGATCGTCACTTTCCTGGGAGCCGTGGGGCTGGGAGTGGTCGGCTTCGTTGGGCTGGTGGCGATGCTCATCCTGCTGGCACTGGGCCGTCTGCGCGGGGGGCTCAGCTGCGGACGGTCCCCCGGCGGAGTCTACGCCGAGACATTCGCCTGGTGGATGGTCCTGTTCCTGGGGCTGTCTCTCCTCACGGAGCTGACCCCGCTCCGCCACGGGGGGTTGCTCTTCAAGGGGAGTGTCTCGCTGCTCAGCCTGGCGGCCTTGGCTTGGCCGGTCCTCCGCGGCGTCCCGTGGTCGCAGGTGCGGCAGGACATCGGCTGGACCGCCGGCCGGCGCGGGTTGCTGGAGCCGTTGATCGGGGCGGCCTGCTACGTCATGTCGTTCCCGCTTGTGTTTCTGGGATTGCTGCTGACTCTGCTCCTTCTGGCCGTGCAGAACCTCCTGGTCGGCAGTGCACCGGTGGATTCGTTCGATCCAGGCAAGGCGCCGGCCCACCCAATCGTCCACGAGTTGGCCCGGGCCGGCTGGCGGGAGTGGCTCACGATCCTGTTCCTGGCGGCCGTGGTGGCGCCGGTCGTGGAGGAGACCATGTTCCGCGGCGTGCTCTACCGCCACCTGCGCGAGGCCAGCTGCCGGATCGGCCCCGTCCTGAGCGTGCTTCTCAGCAGCACTGTGGTCAGCTTCGTCTTTGCCGTTATCCACCCGCAGGGACTGGTGACCGTCCCGGCGTTGATGGCGCTGGCCTACGGCTTCGCCTTCGCCCGGGAGTGGCGCGGGACGCTGGTACCGGCCATCGTCGGCCACGGCCTCAACAATGCATTGATCACCATCGTCGCCATCCTGCTCCTGGGAAGGTGAGTCCCGGTTGCTACAATGTTCCCCAGCCGCGGGGCTGGCCGCCCCGCCCGGAGAGAACCGCCATGACCCGAACCCTGTCTCTCATAGCGCCGCTTGTCGCAGCCCTGTTCGTCCTGAGCGTGCTCTTCGTGTCTGACGGACGGTCCCAGAAGGAGGGCCAGTCTGTGGAAGTGCGGGAGGACTTCCATCGGGGGGCCGACCGCTGGGAGCCGACCGACCCCGCTGCCTGGAAAGTGATCGACACCCCCCAGGGTAAGGCGTATAGCCAGTTCCGGCAAAGCAAGTATAAGCCGCCGCACCGCAGTCCGCTCAACATCGCCCTGTTAAAGGACGTGGTGGTCGGCGATTTCATCCTGGAAGCGAAGGTGCAGAGCACGGCCCGGGACTACGGCCATCGGGATGTCTGCCTGTTCTTCGGTTACCAGGACCCGGCCCACTTCTACTACGCCCACCTGGGTCAGAAAGCCGACGACCACGCCAACCAGATCTTCATCGTGAACGGGGCCGACCGCACCAAGATTTCAACCCGGACAACGCCGGGCACCAAGTGGGACGACCAATGGCACAATGTCCGGGTTGTCCGCCGCGTCGGCGACGGCACCATCGAGGTGTATTTCGACGACCTGAAGACGCCAGCAATGACGGCGAAGGACAAGACCTTCACCTGGGGGCGGGTCGGGATCGGCTCGTTCGACGATACCGCCAACTGGGCCGACATCCGCCTGAGCGGCGTCCGGGCGGAGAAGAAGTGACCGGTGCACTCACTCGCCGGCCTCGTCGCGGCTGCGGCCGTCCAGGCGCTTCCGTACCTCAGGGTCCACCACCCATTCCCCCTTTTCGTTAACGGCGCCTGCCTCGGCGCGGAGTTGCTCCATTACCGCCTTGAGGTATTGCTGCTGCCGTTCGTGCGCCAACCGCTGCAACAGCGGGTTGTCCCGGGACGGCTTGCGGTACAGCTCGAGGAACTCCTGCTCCAGCCGCTCCTCGCTTTCCTTCTGTTGGAGGACAGCAACGTAGTAGACCGTTTCGGGCTGATTCCAGACCACCGTGACATCGCCCGGCTCGTTCAGGGCCTTGACCAATTGCTCGGCGAAATCGGGCCGGGCGTTGATCTTTTCCTCCGGCACCTTGTACGGCTCATACTGCACCGGCATGTCCGGCCGGATCGTCTTTTCCGGCACCAGCCGGGCGATATTGTGTAGCTCGAAGACCTCGCCCCAGCCGTGTTTCTGGGCCTGGTCGCGGAGGTAGCGGACGGCATCGGCGGCGCTTTTGAGTTTGCGGGCCTCGGCCACGACCTCCTGCGCCGCCTGACGGGCCAGCTCGCGGGCCCGTTGCAATTTCCAGGCTTCCTTGACCTTCTGCTTGATCTCCTCAGGCGCTTCGGCGTAGGATGGGTAGACCCGGGCCGGCATGTCCTCTATCTTCCAGTAGAGGAACTGTTCGTCGCTTCTCCCCGCGAATTGCGGCGTGTAGAGCGGTGCCTCGGTGAAGATATACGGCGCTATCTTGAAGCGCTTCACCTCGTCCGGCTTCCGCAGGCCGGCCATCGCCTTCTTCAGCGGTTGAATTGCCGGGTCATCCTCGATCTCGTACTGGTCAAGCGGCCGGTCCATGACGCGGTGCTCCAGGCCGTATTCCTTGACCGCTTTGGCCACTTCCGGGGCCGCCGCTTCCCGCGATCGGCCTCGCCAGGTCTCGACCAGCTTGCGGACCTTCTCCAGGTTGTCGATCATCTGGTTCTCGGCCTGCTGCTTTTGCAGCCGCTCCAGCACCTGGCCGGCGACGAGGCTCAGCGGCAGGAAGCGCTCCGTCTGTTGGTCGAGGTCGTACAGGGCGCCCAGGGTGGCGGCAACGGCCAACGGCGAGCGATAGGTGCCGGCCAGCACGAATGCCGGGCCAAACGGCGAACGCGAGCGTTCCCTGGCCTCCTCGGCCACAGCGGCGGCTTGGGTCTTGGCGTCGCGGGCCACGGCGGCGGCCTGGTAGCTGGCCACCGCGCCCAACGGCACCCCGGCCGGCGCCCCCTGGAGCGTGGCCGTGGTCAGCAACCCCAGGGTGGCCGCCAGGTTCCCGGCCTCGTGTAAGCTGGGGTAAAACGCCAGGGGGTAGGTCGGCGAGGTCCAGGCCGGCAGCCGGTAGCGGTCGCGGTTGTTCAGCCGCTCCCCCGAGTAGGCCTGATCGAGTCGGAGAACGAAGCCGACGCCGATCCAAGGGTTAGGGACAGCGAGCGACGCGACAACCGAGGCCATGCGCTCCCGGCCCAGCTTCTGATAATGCGGCGAGTCGGGCCGGGCGCTCATCCACTCGACCCGGATGCGGCGCGGCTGCTTGAAGCCCGGCTGATCGCGGTCGGGGCTCGGCTCCTGATCGCGGTATTCCCGGAACAGAACCTGCAGCTCCTTTTCGGTGGGATCCTTCTTCACCTGGTCAAGGAAATTCTTCACCGGGATCGGCAGGAAGGCCACCTCCTTCAGGGTCGTGCGGTTCTCCTTGAGGTAGGTCCAGAACTGATCAGGGGTGATGACGGAGGGGACTTCGTTGATGTTGTAAATGCTCTCCAATTGTCCCATCGGCCCGCTCTGGAAACCCAGCAGAGCCGACTGGGCCAGCCCGACGCGCAGCTCGTCGCGCAGAGCATTGTACATTTCGTTCGCCGTGACACGGCCACCCTCATGATAGCCGGCCTGGCTCAGATACCTGCGGATCTGCTGGGTATCCTGGAAGGCGTCGCCCTGGAAGGTCTCTTTCAGGGTCTGGCGGTTGATCTCGGCCCGGACATCGTCATCAGTCAGGGTGATGCCGAGTCGGTCGGCCTGCCGCTTCCAGACGAGGAAATCGAGCAGGTCGCCGGTCTGGTGGGAGCCACCGAAGTAGAACTCGTTGCCGCCGGCCACCAGCCAGGGCGTCTGGGCCACGGCGAACATCAGCTGATTCAGCAACTCCTTCTCGGCGGGATGCTGCGCTATGAGGTTCTTGAGGGTTTCGAACAGTCCGGGCATCTGTAATTGATACTGCATCATGACCATCCGGAACTGGAGCTGGCGCTGGCCCTGGTCCCGGATGAGCTGGAGTTGGTTCGGCAGAGCGTGAAGGCCCCGGACCATTTTGATAATGCGATCCAGATCATCCCGCGGGCCGGTGGGGAAGCGGGAGAGGGCTCCTTCGGCCTTGCGCAGCAGGTCGTCCGTACCCTGCGCAATCGCTACCCGCATGAAGTCGTTGGCCACCCGCCGTTGGAACTGAAGCCGGCCCAGTTCCCTCTCGGTGACCTTCTCGCCGTACAGGGTAGTCACGACCATATTGCCGGCATCAGCTCGGCCGGCGCCGAAGAAGCTCGCTACCCGCTCGAAGACGTCTCCCGGACCCCAAGACAGGACGAAGACGATCATGCAGATGATGGTCAGACCGGCAAAGATGACCTTCTGGTGTTTGCGGAAAGTCTGGAACGGGTGGAAAGCCATTGCACATCCTCAGCTTAGGGCGACGACCGCCTGGTCCC
This sequence comes from Gemmataceae bacterium, assembly GCA_035575035.1. Classification (GTDB taxonomy): domain Bacteria; phylum Planctomycetota; class Planctomycetia; order Gemmatales; family Gemmataceae; genus DATLYH01. The sequence goes on along the minus strand of DATLYH010000161.1, from coordinate 3,315 downwards.
GGCTCCTGCCGGACTTGACACCTGGCAAAAGGGTATAGTATGGGTGAATGGCGGACTTCAATCAATTTAGTGATTGTAGCGAGTAGCAAGCAGAGCACAACACCAAGCGGAGACTGGTGAGTGGCGAGGCGCGGCCGGTGAGCAGCACTCCCCATCCGCCCCTCGCCACTTCGTATGTTCGGAGGAGTCGAGCGTGGCCGCACGGAAGAAGAAGAACCTCGTGATCGTGGAGTCGCCGGCCAAGGCCAAGACCATCCAGAAATACCTCGGGCCCGACTTTCAGGTCGAGGCCAGCAAGGGGCACGTCCGCGACCTGCCCAAGAGCACCCGGGGCGGCATCGGGGTCGATATCGAAGCCGGCTGGGTGCCGACCTACAAGATTCTCGAGGACCGCAAGGAGCAGCTCGCCGCCCTGAAGAAGGTGGCCGACAAGGCCGCGGCCGTCTACCTGGCGACCGACCCCGACCGCGAGGGGGAGGCCATCGCCTGGCACCTCAAGGAGGCGCTGGGGCTCCCCGACGACATCACCCGCCGGGTCACCTTCAACGAGATCACCAAGCGGGCCATCCAGGAGGCGTTCGCTCATCCCTCCGGCATCAACATGGACCGGGTAGCCGCCCAGGAAGCACGTCGCTTCCTCGACCGGGTAGTTGGCTACAAGCTCAGTCCGTTGCTGGCCCGGAAGGTGACGCGCGGCCTCAGCGCCGGCCGGGTCCAGTCGGTGGCGGTCCGGCTGATCGTGGACCGCGAGCATGAGATCGAGCAGTTCAAGCCGGAGGAATACTGGCAGATCCACGCCGTGCTGGCACCCGCAGGCACCGTCGCCAAGCCGAAGCGGGCCGTTAGCAAGGTCCGGCCCACCAAGAAAAAGAAGGCCGACGACAAGGCCCCGACCGAGGCGAGCGAGAACGGCCAGACCGAGGCCCCCTCCGCCCTGCCGGAGGTCCCGCCCGGCGCCTTCCTGGCCGAGTTGGTCGAGTGGCAAGGCCAGAAGTTCAAGGCGGCCAACGAGCAGGAGGCCAAGGCGGTCGTCGCCGCCCTGGAAGGGGCGGCCTACGTCGTCAGCAAGGTCGAGCAGAAGGACCGCCTCGAGCGGCCGCAGCCCCCCTTTATCACCAGCACCTTGCAGCAGCAGGCGAGCCTCCGGCTGCACTACTCGACCAAGAAGACGATGATGCTGGCCCAGCGCCTCTACGAGGGCGTAGACCTCGGAAGCGAAGGATCGGTGGCCCTGATCACCTACATGCGCACCGACAGCACGCGCATCTCCGACGATGCCCTAAAGATGGTGCGCGAGCACATCGAGCAGACTTACGGCAAGCCTTACCTGCCGGAACAGCCAAACCGCTATGCCTCGGGCAAGAGCGCCCAGGAGGCGCACGAGGCGATTCGGCCGACTGACCTGGCGTACACGCCGCAGCGGGTGGCCGAGCTGCTGCCCCCACGCACGGAGCACCGCCAGGAGTTGATCCGGCTGTACACCCTGATCTATAACCGCTTCGTTGCCAGCCAGATGACGCCGGCCGTCTTTGCCGTGACCAACGTCGAAGTCACGGCTCGGGGCGAGCCGGGAGCGTCAGCGACCGGAGTAGGCTTGTTCAAGGCCCAGGGCAAGGTCCTGAAGTTCGACGGTTATCGGCGGGTGCTGCCACCGGCCGGCAAGCAGGAAGACACGCTGCTGCCGCCGCTGAAGGAGGAGCAGCCGCTCGACCTGCTCAACCTGGTGCCGTCGCAGCACTTCACCCAGCCGCCGCCGCGCTACAATGAAGCGTCGCTGGTCAAGGCCCTGGAGAAAGAGGGAATCGGCCGGCCGAGCACCTACGCCGAGATCATCAGCAAGATTCAGAAGCGCGGCTACGTGGTGCAGAAGGACCGCCGCTTCTACGCCACCGAGGTGGGCAAGACAGTCACCCAGCTCCTGGTGGACCACTTCCCCAAGATCATGGACCTGAAGTTCACTAGCCACATGGAGGAAGAGCTGGATGAGATCGAGGAGGGGAAGATCGAGCGGAACGCGGTGTTGGAGGAGTTCTGGCAGCCGTTCCAGCAGGCGCTGGCGCAGGCCGAGTCGGCCATGCCGGCCATGAAAGGGATCGAGACCGGCGAGAAATGCCCGGAGTGCGCCAAGCCGTTGGTAGTCCGCTTTAGCAAGAAAACGGGGCGGAAGTTCATCGGTTGCTCGGGCTGGCCGGAGTGCAAGTACATCAAGCCGGGCGAGGACGAGGAGGGCCGGCCGGCGCCGATGACGACCGAGCATGCCTGCCCGACGTGCGGCAAGCCCATGCTGCAACGAATGGGGCCGCGTGGGCCGTTTTTGGGGTGCAGCGGCTACCCCGAGTGCAAGACGACAATGAACCTGGATGCCGAGGGGAAGCCGATGTTGTCGGCCCGGCCGACGGAACACGTCTGCGATAAGTGCGGCCGGCCGATGGTGCTGCGCGAGGGACGGCGCGGGCCGTTTCTGGCCTGCACCGGCTACCCGGAGTGCAAGAATGCCAAGGATGTAGACGCCGAGGGCAACCCGGTCGAGCCGATCGACACCGGCATTGAATGTGAGAAGTGCGGCGCGCCGATGATCGTGCGGCGGGGGCCGCGCGGCCCGTTTTTAGGGTGCAGCAAATACCCGAAGTGCCGGAGTACCAGGCAGGTGCCGGCAGAGCTAAAGGAGAAGGTCAAGGCGCTGCTGCCGGCGAAGAAGGCGCCGGCGGTCGAGGTGAACGAGACCTGTCCGGAGTGCGGTGCGACGATGAAACTGCGGCGCGGCCCGCGCGGCTACTTCCTGGGATGCAGCAAGTATCCCAAGTGCAAGGGGACGCGCGAGGCGACGCCAGAGCTGCTGGAGCAGGTGCAGGGCAGCCCAGCGTGATGGAAAATGGGTTCACGTTTAGCCGCAAAGCGCTCCGCAGTGTGTCGCGGTTAAATGATTTGGCTGCGGCGGGTCGCGAAGGCAAGGTCCTGATCTGTAATGACCACTAACTGGAGGTGACTCAGGAGCGAATCGCTTAGAGCGTTCGGAAAAAATGAGCCGATGGCCTAGGGGCTGCTCCTTCGTTCTGTGGAGAGTCGTCTCCCGAACAGAAGGACAAGCCCTGAAACCGCTGGTTAGTGACGCCCTCTGGCAGCGCCTCGAACCCTTGCTGCCCCCACCGCCCACGCGCCGCTTCCGCTTCCCCAGCCGCAAGCCCCTGGACTACCGCAAGATCCTCACCGGCATCCTCTTCGTCCTCCAAACCGGCATCGCCTGGGACGACCTGCCCGCCGAACTCGGCTGCGGCTGCGGCAAGACCTGCCGCCACTACCTGCGTCTGTGGTACC
>DATLYH010000160.1:0-2908 GCA_035575035.1 Gemmataceae bacterium | reverse complement strand
TGGGGGTGAGGGGGGCTGGCGGCTAACCGAAACCGGGGTCGTCCGATAAATCAACCGCATGACCACCATCGCTTCCGCACCTGCTGAAGCCGCCCCGCCGCGCGTCCGGTCCGACGTGCCGTTCGTCGCCGCCCTGATCATCCTGGGCGGGGTGTACATCGTGTTGATCGTCGCCATGCTCCTGGCAAAGGCGTCGTTCACCTCGCCGGGGCACCTGGAGGCGGCGTTGGGCAGTCCGGAGATCCGCTATGCCATCAAGCTCAGCCTGATCTCTTGCTCGATGACCACCATCCTGTCGCTGTGGGTGGCGGTGCCGCTGGGTTATCTGATGTCGCGCTTCGAGTTCCGCGGCAAGCACCTGCTCGACGCCATCATCGATATCCCGATCGTGCTGCCTCCCCTGGTCGTCGGTCTGGCGCTGCTGATCCTCTTTCAGACCCGGCCCGGCCGCTGGATCGAAGAGAATGTGCTCACCGTCACCTTCGCTGTGCCGAGCGTCATCCTGGCGCAGTTTACCGTGGCCTGCGCCTTCGCGGTGCGGACCATGCGCGTGACTTTCGACCAGATCAACCCGCGGCAGGAGCAAGTGGCGCTGACTTTGGGGTGTAGCCGGTCGCAAGCATTCTGGCTGGTGGTGCTGCCCGAGGCGCGGCGCGGGCTGGTGACGGCGGCTACCCTGGCCTGGGCCCGCTCGCTGGGGGAGTTCGGGCCGATTCTGGTCTTTTCCGGGGCCACCCGGATGCGGACCGAGGTGCTGCCGACGACCGTCTTTTTGGAGTTGAGCATTGGCAACATCGAGGCGGCGGTGGCGGTTTCGCTGCTGATGGTGCTGGCGGCGGTGACGGTGCTGATTATCCTGCGCCGGGCCGGCGCGGAGGCGTCGCTGGGAAAGGTCCTGCGTCCATGATCGTGTTGGAGAACGTGACCGTGCGCGCGGGGGCCTTCTGCCTGGCCGGCGTCAACCTGACGGTGCCGACGGGGGGCTATGCCGCCCTGATGGGCAAGACCGGCAGCGGCAAGACCACCCTCCTGGAGGCAATCTGCGGCCTGAAGCCCGTCACCGCGGGCCGAGTGCTGCTCCTGGGACAGGATGTGACGCGGCGGAAGCCGGCCGAGCGCGGCATCGGCTATGTCCCGCAGGATCGGGCCCTGTTTCCAACCATGACCGTTGAAGAGCATCTGGCCTTTGCCCTGATCATCCGCCGCTGGGACCGCCGGGCCATCGAACGCCGCGTCGGCGAGTTGGCCGAGCTGCTGGGCCTGGAAAAACTGCTCGGCCGTCGGCCGCGGGGGCTGAGCGGCGGTGAGGCGCAGCGTGTGGCCCTGGGCCGGGCGCTGGCCTTTCATCCGCAGGTGCTGCTCCTGGATGAGCCGCTCAGCGCCCTGGACGAGGAGACGCGCGAGGAGATGTACGGCCTGCTCCGCTCGGTCCGGGAGCGGACCGGCGTGACGACCCTGCACGTCACCCATAACCTGCACGAGGCCCATCGGCTGGCGGACACGGTCTTCCTGCTCAAGGATGGGATCATTCGTCAGGAGGCGCTGCCTGACCGGGTCATGCCGCCGGTCGGCACGGGAGGGAGACTCACGCGATGAAAGTCGCCGTCCGATACCTGGCCCAGCTGCGGCAGGCGGCCGGTTGCACCGAGGAGGAGATCAACCTGGACGGTCCCTGCCTGCTGCAAGACCTGCTGCGGCAGCTGGCCGACCGCCACGGCGAGCACTTCCGCCGATTGCTCCTGGCCTCGGCCGACGCGCTCCAGCCGAGCATCCTCCTCTTTGTCGGCGAGGACCAGGTTCGCTGGGACACGCCGGTGAAACTCCGGGATGGCGACGTGATCACCGTCCTGTCACCGATGGCCGGTGGCTGACATGGCGACGCGCAAACCACTGACCGATGCCGAGCGGGCCATCTATGAATGGCAGCTGTGGGTGCCGGATTTCGGCGAGCCGGGTCAGGAGCGGCTCAAAGGGGCGGCGGTGCTGATCTCGCGGTGCGGCGGCGTCGGCGGGGCGGTTGCTTATGAACTGGCCGCCGCCGGTGTCGGACGGCTGGTGCTGGCCCATGCCGGCAACCTGCGGGCCAACGACCTGAACCGCCAGCTGTTGATGACCTATGACTGGATCGGCAAGCCGCGTGTCGAGCTGGCCGCCCGCCGGCTGCGCGAGCTGAACCCGTACCTGGAGGTCGAGACCGTCGCCGAGAACGTCAGCGAGGCCAACGTCGGCCGACTAGTGGGACAGGTAGATCTGGTGGTCGGCTGCGCTCCGCTCTTCGGCGAACGGTTGCTGCTCAACCGCGAGGCGGTCCGGCAGAACAAGCCGTTGGTGGACTGCGCCATGTACGAACTGGAGTTGCAGCTGACCACGATCATGCCCGGCCGGACGCCCTGCCTGGCCTGCCTGTACCCTGCCGAGCCGTTCGGCTGGAAGCGCGAGTTCCCGGTCTTTGGTGCCGTGGCCGGGGCCGTCGGCTGCCTGGGGGCGATGGAGGCGATCAAAGTGCTGGCCGGTCTGGGTGAGCCGCTTCTGGGTAAACTACTGGTCGGCGATCTCCGCGACATGACCTTCCGCAAGGTCGCCCTTCGGCGCGACCCGCGCTGCACCGTCTGTGGACATCTCGTATCGGGAGAAGATTCCGGTCACTGACGCTCCCGACGCGAATTCATCGGATCTGCTCAAAGGGGCACCTCCGCCATGTCCTGACGGCACGTTGCAGGAAGGACCAGCAGAAAAGCGGCGAACAGCAAGACCCGGGGCCGAAAAACGCCCGAGGGGACGAAAGAGCGGGTAGAATGGCGCGGCATCGCATCTCTTCCACCGAGCAAAGCCAAGCCGGGCCGGATGGGCACTCCGGGTAGTCCCTGCATGGCACCGGCTGGCACGTCCCGACGGTAACCCAATCGCG
>DATLYH010000159.1:0-10396 GCA_035575035.1 Gemmataceae bacterium | reverse complement strand
ACCGGCCGGCTAACGCCGGCCGCTCGCCTGCACCGGCTGACGCCGGCCGCTCGCCTGCACCAGCCGGCTGACGCCGGCCGCTCGCCCGACCTGAAACACTCAACCCGACGCGCAGGCCGCTTCCACGCGCCCAGCCGTGAGGCGCACTACCCGGTCGGTCTCGGCGACGAGGTCGAGATTATGAGTCACCATGATGATAGTCAGCCCTTCGCGCCGGTTCAAGTCGCGGAGCAGGGCGACAATGCCGAGGCCGGTGTCGGGGTCGAGGTTGCCGGTCGGCTCGTCGGCCAGGAGGATGCGCGGCCGATTGGCCAGGGCGCGGGCGATGGCGGCCCGTTGCATCTCGCCGCCGGACAGCTCGCGCGGCCGGTGCCGCAGCCGCTGCCCCAGCCCAACCCGCTCCAGCAGCTCGGCCCCCTGCCGGCGAAGGGCACGGCCGTGACGCAGCCAGCCGACAACCGAGTGGCTGATCATCTGCGGCAGGAGCACATTCTCCAGGGCCGTCAGCTCCGGCAGCAGATGATAGAACTGAAAGACGAAGCCGAATGTCTGATTGCGGAGTCGGTCGCGCAGCTCGGCGGGGAGGTTGTCGATGCGCCGGCCCTCGAGACGGACCTCGCCGCGGTCGGGCCGGTCGAGGGTGCCGAGCAGGTGCAGCAGCGTCGTCTTGCCGCAGCCCGAAGCGCCGACGATACTGAGAAACTCACCCTCGTAGACCTCCAGGTCCAGCCCGCGCAGGACCGGGACCTCGATGGCATTCTTGCGATAGGTCTTGTGCAGACCGACCGCGGTCAGCAGCGGAGCTGATCCTTCCACGCTAATACCCCCTTGGTGGGAATGCCGAATGACGAAGCACGAATGACGACAGAAGGACGAATGTCGAAATCCGAATGACCACACGGAGGGGCGGTGGCAGCGAGTGGCAGAGTCCGTTCCGTGTTGCTTCCCTGCCAGCGGGGGGAAGGTACCCCCGACCCTCCTTTCGACATTCGTCCTTCGTCATGCGGGCTTCTTTCGTCATTCGTCATTTTCACTCGTACCTCAGCGCCCGCACCGGCTGGAGCAGGGCGGCGCGCAGGGCCGGCAGCACGCTGAAGAGCACAGCAATGGCCAGCGCCCCCAGGTTGATCAGGACAATGCTCCAGGGCTGGATGTCGGTCGGGATTTGGTCGAAGTAGTAAACCTTCTTGTCAAAGACCTCGTGCCCGGTGAGCCGGCCGATGACCGCCTCAATCTCGTTGATGTTGACGGTCAAGACCAGGCCGAGCACCGTCCCCAGACCGGCGCCGACCAGGCCGAGCAGCAGGCCGTAGCCCAGGAAGATGTTCATCACGCCGGCGTTGGATGCCCCCAGCGCCTTGAGGATGCCGATGTCGCGCGTCTTCTCGACCACGATCATCGAGAAGATCGCCAGGATGCCGAACCCGGCCACCGCGATGATCAGGAAGAGGAGCACATTCAACAGGCCGCGTTCGATGGCGATGGCCGCCAGCAACGCCCCTTGCTTGTCCTCCCAGGTCAGCACCTGCACCGAGTAGCGCTCCATCGGGAATAGCTCCCGGAGCCGGGCCACCACCTGCGGGGCATCGCGGTAGTCCCTGAGCTTGACCTGGATGCTGGTAACCCGGTCCTCCATGGTGCGCAGCTGCTGCAAGTAGTCGAGCGGCACATAGACGTAGTTGGCATCGTACTCGCTCATCTCCGACTTGATGTAGTCACAGACCACGAAGCGGGCGGAGACCGGCATGAGCCGCTGGCCGCTGACCGTGGTCAGGACCACCTCGTCGCCGGGGTGCAGGATGCGGATGTCCTTGGGTTCACCGGGGCGGGCGTGGGGATTGCGGATGTGGGCGATGGCGTAGCCGACGATGACGCCGCGCGGCACATACGGCCGGCTCGGCGGCGGGTCAGGTGCCGGCCGACCGTTTTCATCAAGCGGCCCTTCCGAGGGCGGCTCCTGGAGGAAGAGACGCGGCCGGTTGTTCTCCTGGTAGCGCTGGCGGGCTTCCGGGCTCAGTTCGAACGAGGGGCGCTCGCGGTTGCGCGGGTCGATCAGGTGTTCAGCGAAGCCGCCGATCTGGGCCCGGCTCTCGGGGTCGATGCCGATCAGGTGGACCGGCCGCATCACCGTCTCGCCGCGGAAGGGGAACTGGATCATGGCGAAGACCTCCAGCGTGGGGCTCAGCGCCTCAATCTTGCCGCGCAGGACCGGGTCGCGCCGGAGGCGGGCCATCTCCTGCTCGGGATTGCGAATTCCCTCAAAGGTGGTCGTCTCGATGACAATGTCGGAGAGGAGGCCGTGCAGCCGCTCCTTGAGCTTGGTGCTGAAGCCGCCCATGACGCTGTTGACGACGATGAGCGTGGCGACGCCGAGCATGACGCTGATGATGCACGCCAGTGCCAGGTAGCGGGTACACAGGTAACGCCAGCAGAGCAGCAGTTTGTACACCGGTCACCTCGTCCTTGAGTAAGAGCCGTGGATGACGGCCGCTACTTCTCCGGCCGCAGCAGCGGGAACAGGATGACGTCGCGGATCGTCTGGGCGTTGGTCAGCAGCATCACCAGCCGGTCGATGCCGATACCCAGACCGCCGGCCGGCGGCATGCCGTAGCGCAGCGCCCGTACAAAGTCCTCGTCCATCCGGGCCATCGACTCTTCCTCCGGCAGCCCGGCTAGCTGCTGGCGGAAGGTCTGCTCCTGCGTGATGGGGTCGTTCAGCTCGGTGTAGGCGTTGGCTATCTCCATGCCGCAGACGTACAACTCGAAGCGCTCGGCGATGGCGGGGTTCTGCCGGTTCCGCTTGGTCAGCGGGCAGAGCGCCGCCGGATAGCCGTAGACGAACAGCGGCCGGTCCAGCTTCTCCAACCGCGGCTCGACGAGCGCCTCGAACAATTTGTGCACCAGGACCGCCGGATCGATCCCCCGGGTCGGGTAGCCCTCTTGCTGGGCGCGGGCCGCCACCGCCTCTGGGTCAAACATCGAGACGCCGACATGCTCCTGGAACAGCTCCGCGTAGGGCCGACGTTCCCAGGGGGGCGTGTAGTCGATGGTCCGCTCGCCGTAGGGCAGCCGCCGGCCGCCCCCCCTCACCCTACCCTCTCCCCCCAAGGGGGGAGAGGGTAGGGTGAGGGGGGCCAGCGCATCGACGCAGGCGACGATCAGGCCCTCGGTCAGGTCCATCATCGTCTCGTAGTTGCCATAGGCCTGGTACAGCTCCAGCATGGTGAATTCCGGGTTGTGCCGCGGGCTGATCCCCTCGTTGCGGAAGACCCGGCCGATCTCGTAGACCTTCTCGATGCCGCCGACCAGCAGCCGCTTCAGGTGCAGCTCCAGGGCGATCCGCAGGAACAACTCCATATCCAGGGCGTTGTGGTGGGTGACAAACGGCCGAGCCGCAGCGCCGCCGGCAATGGCGTGCAGCGTCGGCGTTTCCACCTCCTGATAACCGCGCTCGTCCAGATAGCGGCGGATGGTGCGGATGATCAAGGTGCGCTTGCGGGCCCGGTCGAGCGTCTCGGGAGTGTAAATCAGGTCCAGGTAACGGTGCCGCAGGCGGTATTCGATCTCCTGCATGCCCGCCCACTTGTCGGGGTGCGGCAGCAGCGACTTTGTCAGGAAGGTCAGGCCGTCGGCGAAGATGGTCGGCTCGCCCTTTTTGGTCTTGCCCCAGGTGCCATCGACGCCGATCAGGTCGCCCAGATCGAACAGCTGGGCCAACTTCCAGGCTGCCTCGCCGACTTGCTTCTTGCCGATCATCACCTGCACTCGGCCGGTCCAGTCGGCGATGTGCAGGAAGTGGGCATTGCCCATGTCGCGGCGGAGGACGATCCGGCCGGCGGCCCGAACGCGCGGCCGCTGGTCCTCGGGCAGGTCGGTCGGCAGGGCGCGGATCTCCGCGATGGCCCGATGGCCGTCGAACCGGCCGCCCCAAGGGTCGATGCCGAGTTCCTCGATGCGGCGGAGCTTCTCAAGCCGGCTGGCCTCGAAGGTATCGTGGGGTGCGGACACTGCGGTTTGCTTTCGTGGAGGCGGGGCGAGGTCAACGGAGCCAGGGTCGGTCCAGCGCGGCTGACAAAGATGGGAAAGCAGGCGTCGGCGCCGCCCTCCGCCCCGGGTTCGTTTCCATCCGGCCACGGCAAGACCGTGGACAACGGGCTTACCTTAGCAGCTTGCGCCTCAGGGGTCAAGCGAGGGGTGCAGGGCAATATCGACTCCCCATCGGCGCAGGTCGGCCGCCGGTCCCAACGCCCGCAGCCGACGGCGATGACGTACCAGCCGGGGCAGCTCTCCGAGCACGCGCAGCCGCCCGCACACAAACGGCAGCAGCCCGCCGTCGCCCCAGCGCAGCCAGGCCTTGCCGGCCAGCACAGCCAGATGCAGCGGCAGGGCCCACAGCAGCGCCCGGCCCGGCAGGTTCCGCCAGAAGACCAACTCCTCGTTGCGCGACTGTTGTTCCAGCAGTCGGCGGTGCGGGCGGTGCGAGGCGCCGACCCGATGCAGGACGCGCGAGCCCGGCTCAAAAACCGTCCGGTAGCCGGCCCGGTTCAACCGAAAGGCCAGGTCCACATCCTCAAAATAGGCGCCGAACTCCTCCGGGAAGGCCCCCACGCGCAAGAATACATCGCGGCGATAGAAAGCGCTCGAAGCGCTGGCCCCGAACACCTGCCGCGGACGCAGGTAAGCCGGGCCGAGCCGCTTCCCGTGCCCCCGCTTGCCCGCCACCCCGCCGATGTGGTAGCGGTCGCCGGCGCTGTCGATAACAGGGGATGCGGATGACCGAGAATGCCGCAGCACCAGCGGCGCCACCGCGGCGACGGTCGGGTCGTTGAACCACACCAGCGCCGCCGTGGCCCAGCCGGCGGTCACTTCGGTGTCATCGTTCAGCAATTCAACGATCGGATAGCGGGCGGCTCGGACGCCGGCGTTGGCGGCGGCACAGAAACCGCGCTGCCGCGGCAAGCGCACGGTCCGCACCCCGGGGAAAGCCGCCGTCGTGCGACTCACGACGCCGTCCGGCGAGCCGTCGTCCACCACCACCACCTCGGTATCGGCCGGCGCATGGCGAACCACCGCGGCCAGGCAGAGCCGCAGCAAATCAGGACGATGGTGCGACGGAATGACAATCGACAGGCCGGCCGGCAAGGCGCTCCTCCTCCTGACGGACGACCCGGTTCAGGCGGCGCCGGGCGGCCGTCCGGCGTCGGCCTGCCAGGTCGGCGGCAATGGCCCGCAACTCGCCGAACAGGGCGGCCGCCCGCTCATCTCCCCGCCAGCCGGTCCACCACTGCCGCAGCCGGGCTTCTATGCGCACGATGCCGGCCAGCACCTGGAATTGCCATCTCGGCCAATGCTTGGAGCCATACGTCAGCAGGGCGTGCCGGGTGAACAGGCGCAGGTGCGGCGGCACGGCCCGGCGATGCAGCGGATTGTGATGGATGACGCCCAGCGACGGCTCGAACCAGACCGACCAACCACGCGCGCGGGCCCGGCGGCAGAGGTCCACATCCTCGTAATAAAGGAAGAAATCCGGGTCCAGCCCGCCCAGCTCCTGCAAGCAGTCGCGCCGCAGCAGCAGACAGCAGCCGGTCACCCACGGCACCCGGCAGCGGCGCCTCGCGCCCCGGGGGTGATACTTCCGCCAGGTCCGCGGCAAGAGCATCCGGGCAAGGGTGCCGGCCAGGGTGGGGAAAGGGCCGGAGGAAGGCTGCGGCGTGCCGTCGCTGTTGTACAATCGCAGTCCGACGATGCCGGCCCGCGGCTCCTCTTGCGCCAGGCGGTCGGTCAACTCCAGGATGCCGTCGAGGAAGCCGGTCGGGATGGTGACATCGGGATTGAGCAAGAGCAGCCATTGCCCCCGGCTGAGCCGGCAACCCTCGTTGACCGCCCGGGCAAAGCCGCGATTGCGCCGCCAGCGCCGCAGCGAAACGCCCGGCCAGCGCCGCAACCGGGCGGCCAACGGGTGGGGCGGCGAATGATTGTCCACCACCACCACTTCGGCCCTGCCGCGGTGGACCGCGGGGGCAGCCAACAACTGCCGGACCAGTCCCGCCGTGTCCGGCCACTGACAGTAGTTGACGATCACCACCGACACCTGGGGCGTCTGCACGGCCGGGGACGGCCGGCGCGGCCGGCGGTGCGACAGCAGACGCGGAAGTGCCTCGATGTTGCGGCAGAATGATTGAAGGACCAGGTTCATGGGGCTCCTTCCCCAAGCGGCGAACGTGGGTGTGGAGGAGAGAGTATAGACCGACAGCCGCCATCGAAGCAATCCCGGCTGGCACGGAAAGCGCAGGTGATGTCACCCAGAGGACCGTTGGCATCGCCAAGGCTTGCCGCAACAAAATGTCCGGTCAGCCATTGGGGGACGTATGAAAAAGTAGGGGGTGCTGCCGACCCTTTTCGGTTTGTCGTCCTTGTCGTTGGGGGAACTTTCGTGCAGTATCGGTCAGGGGATGAGGGGTATAGCAACTACGTTGCCAAAATGGGGTAAATGTCAGGGGACTGTCAAAAATATCGGCGAATCCCGGCCGAGAACCTTGGCGGGAGTTAGTAATATTGGGAGAATATAGGTCCAGAGCCGGAGCAGACGTTTGGCTTTGGTGAATACGCGGATTCCTCTTTACGGTGGATGGCTCGTGAAGAAACTCCTGCTGACCCTTGTCTTACTGACCCTCGGCCTTGCGGGCGGAGCATACTGGCTCAGCCACAAACGCCCGGCCAATGGTGAGGATCTGTTCACATTTGCATCCGTTGAATTCGGCTCGATCGCGGAGACCGTCGGCGGCAGCGGCGTCTTGCAGCCGCGTGAAGTGCTGGCCATTTTCACCGAAGTGCCCGGCCGGGTTGTCGAGATCAACGCCGACTTCAACGACGAGGTGCAGTCTGGCGACGTTCTCTGCCGTCTCGACGACCGGATGGCCCGGCGGAAACTGGCTCAGGCCGAGGTCGTGGTCAAGCAGGCGGCGGCCGACCTGGAGAGAGCGAAGGCCGCTCGCGAGGCCGCCCAGGTGCGGGTGGACCGGCTGAGCAAGCTGGACCCGGAGATCCGGGTTCAGAAGGAGTTTGATGAGGCCCAGTATTTGTTGAAGGCCGCCGAGGCCGCCGTCAAGGCCGCCGAAGCCAAGCTCGAAGAAGCCAACGAGGCGCAACGTCTGGCCGAGCTAGGATTGAAACTGATGACGATCCGGGTGCCGGTCGTGGAGCGGACGCCGGGCAGCCCGGAGGGTGGGGCGCCAACCCAGGAGAAGATCGACCTGGACGCCTCCGCTGGCGCAAAGCGCAAATACCTCGTCCTGGACCGCAAGGTAGTCCTCAACCGGATGGTCAGCCCCCAGGAGACATCTCCGCTCTTCACCTTGGCCGCCGACCTGGAGGAGATGCAGCTGCATGCCCAGGTGGCCGAGGGGGACGTCAGCAAGGTACATCTCGGTCAGCTGGCCGACTTCACGGTTTCCGCCTACTCCGACACCGACCTGCACTTCAGCGGCAAGGTGAGCGAGATCCGAATGATGCCGACCAGCGAGTTGGGAGCGATCTTCTACAAGGTGATCATCGCGGTCCGCAATCAGCCCGACGCGACGGCCCCTGGCGGCTGGAAGCTTCGCCCCGGCATGACCACGGCCTCACTGGACATTATCCGCCGCAAGCATGACAACACCTGGAAGATGCCCACCAGCGCCATCAACTTCCAGCTTGACGAGCATTTCCTGACGGAGGCGGCCCGGGCCAAACTGGCCCGCTGGGAGCAGCGCCCGGACCAGGACCAGTGGAAGCCGGTTTGGGTCCTCGACGCCGCGAAGAAGCCCTGGCCGATCTTCGTCCGTGTCGGCGGCAAGACCACGCAGGGCGATACCGGCATCCGCGACCCCCAGTATTATGAAGTGCTCGACTGGGACCCGGAGCTAAGCCCGCGGCCGGACCCGGCGAATCCCGCTACCTACCCGCGGGTGATCATTGAGGCGCGGACCGCCCAGCGGTCCGGACTGTTCGGCAACATGCCCAACATCAAGTTCTAGTCAGGGAGGAAAAAGGAATTGGGAGGAAAACCCTTGGGCACCATCATCGCGCTGAAGGATGTTCACAAGATTTACGACACCGGCGAGGTGAAGGTGCCCGCCCTGCGCGGCGTGTCGCTGACGGTGCTGTCCGGCGAGTTCCTGGCCATCATGGGGGCCAGCGGCTCGGGCAAATCGACCCTGATGAACATCCTTGGCTGCCTCGACCGCCCCACGTCCGGCACCTATCGGTTTGACGGCCAGGACGTGGCCAAGCTGAGCCGGACTGCCCTGGCCCACCTGCGCAACCGCAAGCTCGGGTTCGTCTTCCAGGGCTTCAACTTGCTCAAGCGGCACACGGCGGTGGAGAACGTTGAGCTGCCGCTGTTGTACGCCGGGGTCTCGGCCCGCGAGCGCCGGCGGCGCGCGCTGGCCATGCTGGAAATGGTTGGGCTGGCCGATCGGGCCAATCACCTGCCCAACCAGCTCTCCGGCGGCCAGCAGCAGCGCGTCGCCATCGCCCGCGCTCTGGTCAACAAACCGCAGGTGCTCCTGGCCGACGAACCGACCGGCAACCTCGATTCACGCACCGGGGCCGAGATCCTGGCTGAGTTCCAGCGCCTCAACCGCGAGTTGGGCCAGACCATCATCCTCGTCACCCATGACCCGACCATCGCCCGCTGTGCGCCGCGCCAGGTGACGGTGAAGGATGGCCTGATCGAGAGCGACATCGTCAGGCCGCACCCGGACGAGGCCGTCCCGGAGGCGGTGCATTCCCCCGGGAGCAACGGTGCCGCCGTGCCGGGGGTTCCTGTTGTCTACTGAACCATCGGGCCGTAGTCCGCCAGCCATGGTCAGAAGCAAAGGGACGCTGACGAAGGGACGACGGACCACGGACTACAGACTGCCATGAGCTTTTTCTCTGCGATCCGTGTTGCCCTGGCGGCGTTACTGGTCAACAAGGGCCGCTCCGGCTTGACCAGCCTGGGCATCGTCATCGGCATCAGCGCTGTCATCGCCATGGTGTCGGCCGGCGATGGCGCCCGGGCCAAGCTCGACGAGCGCCTGGAGAGTGTCGGCAAAAACCTGATCCTGATCCGCGCCGGCGCCCGGACGCAGCAGGGGATGGTTGCCGACTTCACGCCGCTGACCGCCGCCGATGCTGAGGCGATCCGCCGGCAAGTCGGCCACCTGCTCGTCGGCGTCGCCCAGCTGCAATTCTCCCAACGGGTGGCCACCACCGGCACCCGCACCTGGCCGACCAGCATTGTCGGCTGCGAGCCGGAAGTCCTCAAGGTCCGCAACTGGAAGTTGACCAACGGGGCCTTCTTCACCGAGGAAGACATGAAGAAGATGGCCCACGTCTGTCTGATCGGCCAGACCGTCCGTAAGAAACTTTTCCCTGACAAGCCTAACCCGGTCGGCCAGAAGATCCGCATCGACCGCCTGGTGTTGACCGTCGTCGGCGTGCTGGCCGAGAAGGGGCGGTCGCCGCTGGGGCCCGACCAGGACGACCAGATCTTCGTACCGCTCACCACGCTTCAGGAGAAGCTGGTCGGCGAGAAGAAGGTAATGATGATCCTGACCGCCGTACGCAACGAGAACATGACCGAGCGGGCCAAGGAAGAGATCAACCGGGTGCTGCGGGAGCAGCACCATCTCAAGCCGGGGCAGGATAAGTTTGATGTCAGCAGCGTCCAGGAGATGACGGAGTTGGCCCTGGTGGTGACGCGGGTGCTGCAAATCCTGGTGGCGGTCATCGCCTCGATCTCGCTGGTGGTCGGCGGCATCGGCATCATGAACATCATGCTCGTGTCGGTGACGGAGCGAACGCGGGAAATCGGCATCCGCATGGCCGTGGGCGCGACCCCGGCCGACATTCTGACGCAATTTTTGATCGAGGCGGTGGTGCTGGCGATGGTCGGCGGGGTGATCGGCATCACGCTGGGCATCGCTGCCGCCGTGGCCATTGCCCGGGTGGCCGGCTGGGACGTGGTGATCTCGCCGGTGATCGTGGTGCTGGCCTGCGCCGTTGCCGCTGCGGTCGGCGTCTTCTTCGGTTTCTACCCAGCGCAAAAGGCGTCCCGACTTGACCCGATCGAGGCGCTGCGGTACGAGTGAAGCCCCGCCCCCTTCGGAAAACAACCAAGCCCACGGGCTGCGGTCCGTGGGCTTGCGCATTCACCGTCGCCGTTTGCACAACGGCGGATCAAGGATCTCTCGCACGATGAAGGCATGGCGCAGCCCCTCGGCAGAGGAGAGCAGCGCCGCCAGCGACGGGGACACGCGCGCGGCCGGGCGTCGCGGCGGGGTCGGCGGCGGCGGCGGGGGGGCGGCCGGGAGCGGCACTGCCTCGACCGGTGGGGGCGGCGGCTCGATCGGCTGGGGGCCTTCGCGCACCA
>DATLYH010000158.1:0-2547 GCA_035575035.1 Gemmataceae bacterium | reverse complement strand
CTTCACCCGGAAGCGGCAGTTGACCCCTCAGCACTCCGCCAGCCCGATCACCCGTGCCGTCCGCCAGGTGGGATTGTGGATGGTGAAGACCACGTCGGTCGGCTGTCCCACCGGCGCATCCGGCAAGTCCCGTTCCGCTTCGTCGATGGTTACATGTGCCGGATCGGTGAAGGTGTAATAGTCAAACGCGGCCCAGCCCAGCAGCAGAAGGCCGAGGAGGATAAATCCCCACGAGAGGATGCGATACATGGTACCCTGCCTTTCCGATTAGCCTGGGTTGGCGATTCGCTTGGGACATGCCTTCGGCCCTCCGCAAGCGAAGGGCTCGTGCTCCGGACCTCTATCATTCCCCTTTAACTAGGCAGAATAAGCTTCATCAAGAAAAAAGTGGAGACCGGCGAGACTCCCGGGCCTTGGAAGGGGACGGCTAAACTGGAGGCAGGATGCCGGGGAGAGAAAGGAAATCAATCCTGTCGGTCAGGCCGAATAACTTCCGCGGATGCTTTGGTTTCGCCTTCGCTGCAATGATGCCGCCGAACAGCGGATCGACCTGCTTGATTTCTTCCCCCAGCGGATTGGCTTCTTCCGGGTGCCGGCAGCGAGGCGCGTCCCGGTCTGGACTATCTCCGGACGTGGGCTATCGGAACAGCCCACCGCGAACCGTTCGGAACATTTACGGTTTACTCGAGGCGCCGACCTCAGCCTGGGTCTGTGGCGAAGGGACGGATGCGGGCGAGGTCCAGAATGCCTGGGCCAACAGCAGGGCAGCACCGCAAACCAGGCAGCAGTCGGCGACGTTGAAGACCGGCCAGCGGATCAAATAGAAATCGAGGAAGTCGCGGACGCCGGCGAAGACAATACGGTCGTAGAGGTTGCCGACGCAGCCGGCCAGGATCAGTCCCAGGGCGGCACACAGGACCCGGTCGCGGGCGGTCGAGCGGCGGAAGCTCCAGGCCACGATGGCTCCGGCCGCCGCCAGACTGACGATGGCGAAGAAACCGTTGGCGGTCGTTGCCCCATCCAGCCGCGGCCGGCCCAGGCCCAGCGCCGCCGCCCGGTCGCTCACCGCCTGGCCCAGCCAGGTGAAGAAGCGGTGCGGCCGGGTCTCGTGCTGCTGACCCAGGCCGAACAGCGCCCCCTTGTTGACATAGGGCTGGCCGTCCTCGGTGAAGTGGGCCACCAGCTGGAACATCCCCGGGATGACCGAGCGTTTCCCCTCCGGGCTGCCGTCGTACAGCCAGGCGAAGACGCCGTATTTGGTCCCCTGATCGAGCAGCAGACCCAGCAAGGCCAGGGTCCAGAACAGGCCGCGATAGGATCGTTCGGTCATGAGGGGATCAGGTGCTTTGTTGAAGCTTCCGTGCACACTCGACACAGTACCGGGTATAGACCAGCGCCTGAAGGCGGGCCTTGGGGATGGGTCGCTGACACTCTTCGCACTTGCCAAAAGTCCCCTGGTCAATCCGTTGCAGGGCGGCCTCGATCTCCGCCAGCATCTGTTCCTCGTTTTGCAGGAGTCCGAGGGTGAACTCCTGCTCGAAGTTGTCGGTGCCGAGGTCCGCCATGTGGATCGGCATGTTCGACAGGTTGCCGCTGGCTTCTCCTCCAGCTCGGTGCAAGGCCTCGTCGGCGAGCTGCGAGACATCGCCCCGGATCCGGCCCCGCAGGGCCAGCAGCTGCTGACGGTAAGACTCACGTTCGGCGTTGGTCATGATGGTTTCTCAAGGTTGCTATCCACAGGTTCGCCCATTCCGGAAAATCCACCCTATCCCACCTGCGCCGCGCCGTCAAGGACGGCCGGGCCGGGCTCCACCCCGGTCCGGAGCAGTGATATAGCAAAGAAAGGCCGAGCACGACAAGGGGAACAATGGCTGTGCCGGCCGGGACGATTAAGCAATTCGGGCAAGTCTTGCCGGTATTGAAGTGAAGCCGACGGCGGATTCGGCCGATGAAAGAAAGAGGCTCAAGTGTCGGGTAGCAGGGGAGGAAGCCGATGGGGCAGGCGGGCGTATCCAGGGGTTCCGGAGAGAGGCGGGTAGGGGCTGCAACGGTTGTGCCCGTGCGGCGCGGGCCGGAGGGGGCCGGCGGACGGGCCGGGCGCGGTCCGGCTTGACGCCCGCCCGATCGGCGGGAAGAATCCTTTAGCGGTTTCCCGTCTCTGAGAAGGATCCGAAGGTCCGCGGCGGGCGCCCGGGATGGTTGCCCGACCCTCTGGGGCGTCGATCGGAGCAGGGTGCCCGTCTCCGAAACCCCTGCACAGGCGCGGAACCGACATTGCGACGCACCTCCTGGGATACCTGATGTAGCGAGGGCCAAGCCGTGCGCCGTGGGGCCTGCGTGGGACTGGTGGCGTTGTGCCTGGGACTGGCCGGCGGCTGCGCCCTGTTTGGCAAGAAACCACAGGGAGCAGCGCCGAAGGCGGCCCCACGCGCCCCCGGTCCCGGCGCTCCGTCAGCTGCCCCTGCTTCGCGCACCGAGCCGGCCGGACAACCGGAGCAGCCGACGGCCGCGGTCTCCCCCTTCGGCGGCATCCTGGCCGGCCAGGTG
>DATLYH010000157.1:0-15962 GCA_035575035.1 Gemmataceae bacterium | reverse complement strand
CCGGCTGACACCGGCCACCGGCCGGCTGACGCCGGCCGCTCGCCAAAAAGGGGCGGCTGACGCCGGCCGCTCGCCAAAAAGGGGCGGCTGACGCCGGCCGCTCGCCAAAAAGGTAGCACGTCTTAGGTGAACCGGCCGGTTGACATCGGTCACCGGCAAGCCAGCGCCCCTGATGCCTCCCGCCTTGCTTTCCCCCTCGCCAGTCTGTACCCCTCAGACGCTGCCCCGCAGTTGGTAGCTGCGCCGGTCGCGCGGCGGGCGCGGCTGGGGCCGGCGGCGGGCGACATTATTGGCCGGTTCGCTCAGCACGCGCATCGCCTTCTCGGTGTTGGAAACCTTGAAGACCCCCATCGTCCTCCCGTTGCGGCCGCCGGCGCTGCAATAGGCATAGTCGATGTTGACGTGCTCGGCCCCCAGCACCTCACAGACATGCGCCAGCGCCCCAGGCTGGTTGCGCAGCTCGACCAGCAGTACCTCGGTCTCGGCATAGGGAATCCCCAGGCTTTTCAGCACCTGCACCGTCCGGATCGGATCACTGGGGACTAGCCGAAGCACGTTGTGCTCGTGGCTGTCCATGACCGTCAGGGCGGTAAGGTTCACCTTCTCCCGGGCCAGCGCGGACAGCACGTGAGCCAGGCGACCCGGCTTATTCTCTAGGAATACCGAAACCTGCTTGGTCTTTTCCATCAGACTACCCTCCACAAAAGTTGTCCGGCCGTCGCCAGGGGCATGTCGGGACGTGATCCTGAAAGCAAGCGACAGAGATTGCACTCTCATTTTAAACCCTCAGCGGTGCCGGTCCAGCGAAACCCGGGACTTGACAGGACCTTTCAAAGGTCCTAAGCAGCTGGTCAGCGATACCTGGGTCAGAGCCCGGAGCGTCCGCGACGGTAATACCGAGCCCGGAGCGTCCGCGACGGGTAATACCGAGCCCGGAGCGTCCGCGACGGGTGACGTTCCTCCGAGCCCGGAGCGTGAGCGACGGGTGACGTTCCTCCGAGCCCGGAGCGTCCGCGACGGGTGATGGTAAGCGGCACGGGGTGCGGGATGTGGTGCTGGGAGGATGCCTGCCAGATGCGGACATGAGGCGGTCGAACTCGGTTACCCGAACGGTCATTGGCAGCCCTTGAAAGACCCCGGCTCCCCCTCTGGCTCAGCCGGCGCGAATGCACTATAATCAGAAGATTCCTCCACGCCCGAGGTTGTCCGGCCACGTCGGTCGGCGGAGTGGGGGACATAACTTTACCCATTGATCGCGCGCCATCCGCCCAGCCGCCGCAGGAGGGCTTGGCGGGTGGGGCTGGACGGGAACTTTTTCACCATGGTCAATCGTAATCTGCTCCGCCAGTTTGACCTCCCCGAAACCGAGCTGCAGCAGGAGCTGGAAGCGGTGTTTCGCCGTGAGGACACGGGGGGGAACGTCGAGGACTGGCTGCCGCACGAGGAGCAGGAGTTCGAGGTCAACAAAATCGTCAGCGGCCGAGTCGTCAACGTCATTGGCGATGAGGTCGTCGTGGACGTTGGCTACAAAAGCGAGGGGGTCATCCCGCTCAGCGAGTGGTACGACGAGGGGCTCGACAAGATAGTGCCGCCGCAGCCCGGCGACGAGATCCAGGTGCTGCTCGACCAGGTCGAGGACGATACCGGCGCCATCGTGCTCAGCTACAAGAAGGCCAAGCGGCAGAAAGAGTGGGAGCAGGTCATTGAGAAACATAAGGAAGGCGATGTCGTCTCCGGCGTGGTCACCCGCAAGATCAAGGGGGGCCTGCTGGTCAACATCGGCGTCAACGTCTTCCTGCCCGCCAGCCAGGTGGACATCCGCCGCCCGCCCGACATCGCCGACTACATCGGCAAGACGATCGAGTGCAAGATCCTCAAGATCGACGAGGCCCGCCGCAATATCGTCGTCAGCCGCCGCAAGCTCCTGGAGGACCAGCGGCAGGAGATGAAGGAAAAGCTCCTCCGCGAGATCGAGCCGGGCCAGATCCGCCGCGGCATCGTCAAGAACATCGCCGAATTTGGCGCCTTCGTGGATCTCGGCGGCATCGACGGCCTGTTGCACATCACCGACATGAGCTGGGGCCGCATCTCCAACCCGCACGAGGTCGTCCACATCGACCAGCCGCTCGATGTCTACATCCTCTCGGTGGACAAGGAGCGGGAGAAGATCGCCCTGAGCCTCAAGCACAAGACCCCCAGCCCCTGGGAGAATGTCGAGAAGAAGTACCCTGTCGGCAGCCGGCATGTCGGCGAGGTCGTCAATGTGATGAGCTACGGCGCCTTCGTCAAACTGGAGCCGGGCATCGAGGGGCTGGTGCACATCAGCGAGATGAGCTGGACCAAACGGATCAACCACCCCAGCGAGCTGGTGTCTATCGGCGACCAGATCGAGGTGCAGGTCCTGAACATCAACAAGGAGAAGCAGGAGATCTCCCTGGGGATGAAGCAGGTCCAGCCTAACCCCTGGGACAAGGTGGCCGAGAAGTACCCGCCGGGCACTGTCATCAAGGGGGTAGTCCGCAACCTGACTAACTACGGCGCCTTCATCGAGATCGAGGAAGGGATCGACGGCCTGCTGCACGTCAGCGACATGAGCTGGGTGCGCAAGGTCGCCCACCCCAGCGAGGTGGTGCAGAAGGGCCAGGAGGTCACCTGTGTCATCCTGAACGTTGACCAGGAGCGTAAGCGCGTCGCCCTGGGCCTCAAGCAGATGGCCAACGACCCCTGGGAGGGGGACATCCCGGCTCGCTACCATCCCGGCGATATCAAGAAAGGGAAAGTCACCAAGCTCACCAATTTCGGCGTCTTCGTCGAGCTGGAGCCGGGGTTGGAGGGCCTCTTGCACATCTCGGAGTTGGCCGACCACAAGGTCGAAAGTCCCGAAGAGGTCGTCAAGGTGGGCGACGAGATCGAGGTCAAGGTGCTGCGGGTTGATCCGGCCGACCGCAAGATCGGCCTGAGCCGCAAGCGCCTCGGCTGGGACAAGACGGAAGAAGAGGGCGAAGGCGGCGCACCGGCGGAGTCGAAGGGGCCGGCCGGGAAGCCCCCGCGCGAGCTGCGCGGCGGCACCGGCGCGGGCACGGGCCAGCTCATCCAGATGCCGGAGTCGCCGGAGAAAAAGTAAAGGGATTTGCTGCTTGCGGCTTGGCGTTGCTCCCGGGACAGTAGCGCTAAGCCGCAGGCCACCCCCATTTTCGGGAACTTCTTGAGTCGTTCCCACAACTAAACATGGTCGCCCGATGGGGTACAGAGGCGCGACTTTCGCGCATTCTCTCCGCCGCACCAGGCTGTGGGCTGGAGAGGAAATCTCCGAATGCTCGCGTGGCGCTGGCCCCG
Source organism: Gemmataceae bacterium (assembly GCA_035575035.1). Lineage (GTDB taxonomy): Bacteria > Planctomycetota > Planctomycetia > Gemmatales > Gemmataceae > DATLYH01. The sequence continues at coordinate 12,626 of DATLYH010000157.1, read as the reverse complement.
CCGTTCCAGCGCCGTGAAACAGCCGGCCGCCAGGCTGGAGGTTGCCGCCCGCCGCAGACGATACCAGTTTCCGGGCGGCCGGAAATGCTGTGATGCCACCTGAAAATGGCAGCACCGGCCGGTGAACAGGTGTTTGCCTGCTTGCGCGTTTTCCGTTTGTTAGTTGGCATCCGAGCCAATTGTGTAATAAGGTTCCACTCAGAGACTGGAACCTTGATTCCCCGCTGGAAGACTCCCCATGACAAGACCGCGCCGGCTCCGGAGCGACTCCGTCCAGTCCCCGCTGGAAACTTATTTGCGCGAGATCAACGAGACCCCCTTGCTCAGTGCCGAGGAGGAGAAGGAACTGGCCTACCGCATCGAGGCGGGGGACAGTGAGGCACGCGACCGCATGGTCCGGGCCAATCTCCGCCTGGTGGTCAACATTGCGCGCAGCTACACCGGCAAGGGGCTGGGGCTCCAGGACCTGATCGAGGAAGGGAACCTTGGCCTGCTCCGTGCCGTGGAGGGCTTTGACCCCTCCATGAACACCCGCTTCAGCACCTATGCCAGTTACTGGATTAAGCAATCGATCAAGCGGGCGCTGGTGAACACGGCCAAGACGATCCGCATCCCTGCCTACATGGTCGAGCTACTGGCCAAGTGGCGCCGGGCTACCGCCAAGCTGCAGGAAGAGCTTGGCCGGCCGCCGACACAGGAGGAAGTGGCCCGCTACCTCGAGCTGCCCAAGAAGAAACTGAACATCATCAAGAAGGCCATCCGCGTTTACAACTCGGCGCCGCAGACCGACCAGGCGGACTCCGGTTGGTCACTCGACGAAATGCTGATGGATGGCCACACCAAGACACCCGACACCGAGATGGTCGAGGCCGACGATCTGCACCACGTCCTGCACCTGCTCGACAAGATGGACAAGCGCGAGGCCACCGTACTGCGGATGCGCTTCGGCCTGGATGACGAAGAGCCCAAGACCCTCAAGGAGATCGGCGAGCGTCTCGGCCTGACGCGCGAGCGAGTGCGGCAGATCGAAAGCGAGGCGCTGAGCAAGCTCAGCGAAAGCATGCAGGCCGACTGATTCAACGGTCAGCAGTCAGCGGTCAGAAACGAGGAGGTCTTCTTGCCCCTCCTACCCAGGCCGCAAATCTCAACTCCCGAAGCCCGATCGCTGACTGCTGACCGCGGTCCTCTCTCCTTTAATCCACTCCTTTGATTCAATGGACCTGGCTGGTGCGAAACTCCCAATGGGAGGCTGGCTGCCCCCTCTCCTTCAGTCCGTTACTTTGATTCAATTCCTCCCGCCCCCTCGGGCGATACAACCTCTGCAACGCGCGCCTGCCTCCGTGCCCGCCGAGCATAACCTTCCCGGGCCCGGCGCCCGCAAGCCGGCCCCGGCACACGCCTCTTCCCACCCACCGCGAGGAAACGCCATGCGCGGGCATGCCTGCCGGCTCTGGCTGCTGTTGGTCTGCGTCGGCTGTCAGTTGCCGGGGCCGGTCGAGGAACCGCCCAGTCTTCCCCTCTCTGCCCGGCCGGCCAATGCAGTCTCCGACCCCGGCGCCGAGACCCGATCCGCCGCCCGCCGGCTGTGGGAGGAGGGGCAGCGGGCCATGCGCCAGGGACAGCCGGAGCGGGCCATCGCGCTGTACGAGCAAAGTCTGGCAGCCGACCCCCGGATGACACGTGCCCACCTGAGTCTGGCGGCCGCTTACCTGGAGAAGGGGGACGAGGCCGGCGCTTGCCCGCACCTGGCCCGCTACGTCGGCGCCCACCCCGAACACCTGGTCATCCGCGTGCAGTACGCCGAGCTGCTGTGGCGGCTCCGGCGCCGGTCAGAGTCTCGGGCTGTCTTCGAGGCCGCTGTCGCCGAGGCCCAGGACGAGCTCCCCCTCAGCCACCTGATCCATTGCCACAGCCGGCTGACGCAGATCGCCGAGGCAGAAGAGGAGAAGTACGACGAACACCTGAATCGGGGCATCGGCCTGTACTTGCTGGCGCGTGAACGGGCCGCCCTACCCGACCCGGACGGGGAGCTGTCGGTCGAAGGCCTGCTCTGCCGGGCGGCGGGAGAGCTGACACTAGCCCGACTGGAACGCCCCGACGAAGCCCGGCCGAGTTGGTATCTCTACAAGGTGTGGTCGCGGCTGGCCCAGCGCCGGCCAGCTCTGCGCAGCCTCCGCGAAGCCAGCGACCGAGCCCCGTTCAGCTACCTCACACCGGCCGAGCAGCGCGGCCTACAGCTGGCTTGCCGCGATAACACCGGTCTGCCCCGGAAATGACTCGGGGGAGAGCAGATACGCTCCGCCTGTCTCCTCCCTTAACGCCCATCGAGGACCTTAATGGGGAACTGTTTCGAGGGGACGCGGGCCGTGTTCATGATGGTCTCGATCCGCTTGACGATCTCCGGGTGTCGGTCGGCCACGTCACGCTGCTCGCTGGGGTCGTCCTTGAGGTTGTACAGCTCGATTTTGGTGTTGCCCTTGTGCAGGTTTGTGCGGACGCCCTTCCAGTCGCCGAGCCGGACTGCCTGCTGTCCGCCGGAGCCGGTGTACTCCCAGAACAGATATTCGGGCAACCGCTGCTTTTCCGGTCGGCCCAGAAGTGTCGGGGCAAAGCTGACGCCGTCGATTCCCTGCGGCACACGGCCGGCCGCGCCGATCAGCTCCATCACCGTGGGCATGAGGTCCGGAAAATAACAGACGTGGTCGCTGACGGTGCCGGCCTTGATCTTGCCGGGCCAGCGGGCAAGCAACGGCACGCGAATACCCCCCTCGTAAACCGATCCCTTCAGCCCGCGCAGCGGCCCGGCCGACTCGAAGAACGCGCTATCCGAGCCGCCGACGCCGCCCGGCGCCGGTCCGTTGTCGGAGCTGAACAGGACCAGGGAGTTGTCATCCAGGCCCAGCTCCTTCAACAAATCGAGGATTCGGCCAACAGTGCGGTCCATCCGCGTGACCATGGCTGCATAGCCGGCGCGCGGGGCCGGATGGGGCAGATAACCCCGACCGCCCTGATACGGCGGGTCGTCCCACTTGCCCTTGTACTCAGCCAGGGAGTCCTCCGGCACCTGGATGGCCACATGCGGGATGGTGAACGGCAGGTAGAGGAAGAACGGCCGGTCCTTGTGCTCCTTGAGGAACCGCAGCGCCTCGGCCTCGAACAGGTCGTGGGAGTACTGCCGCCCGGTCTTGCCATCGTTGCCCTCCAGCGCGATGCGTCGGTCGTTGCGCCAGAGGTAGGTTGGGTAATGGCTATGGGCGTGGCGCTGGCAGTTGTAGCCGAAGAAGAAGTCGAAGCCCTGCTTCAGCGGGTCGCCCTCGGAGCCGGGCGGTCCCAGCCCCCACTTGCCGATGGCGCCGGTGGCATAACCTTCTTTCTTGAGCAATTCGGCGAGGGTGATCTCGCTGTCGGGGATCGGCGTCTGACCCTCCGGTTTGACCTCCTGGTTGGCGCGGATGTAAGCGTGGCCGCCGTGCTTGCCGGTCATCAGGCAGCAGCGCGACGGGGCGCAGACGGGGGAGCCGGCATAGGCTTGAGTGAAGCGCATCCCCTCGGCAGCGAGCCGGTCAATACTGGGAGTGCGGATCTTCTTCTGACCGTAGCAGCCGACGTCATGGCTGCCGAGGTCATCGGCCAGGATGAGCACGATGTTCGGCTTGCGGACCGGAGGGTCGGCCGCGTCCACGGCAGGCGCGGCCAGGATGAGGACGACGGGGAGCATTCCGAAATAGGTGGCACGCATGGCGGTAATCCTGAGGAAGTACGACGACTGATTCACCAGGCCCGGAGCCGCTTCCACGCCTGGTGGGCCCGGAACGCCTCGGCGGCAGCAACGCCTGCCTGGGCGCCGCGGACCCGGCACTGCTGAAGCATCAGTTCCTCCAGCGGGGCGAAGTCGCTGGCGGCGCCGCGCCGCAGTTGACTCTGGTGGCAGGCCAGCATCTGCCGCTTCAACTCCACGTATTGACTGATGTCGATATAAAACTCCGGCCGGAACCCGGACAGGTTCACCGTGTCCATCCACCACAGCGCCGGAGATGCCGGCAGGGGGGGCAAGGCCGTCTTCTGGCCGGTCGAGGCGCAGAACCAGGAGGCCGCCTCCGCCAGCGCCGATGCGGCGCGGTGGTCGGCGTGGTAATCCTCTGGGGCATGGGCGAGCACCAGCGTCGGCCGAAATCGGCGGAACAGCTCGGTGACTTGCCGGCGCGGCTCCTCGCCGTCGAAGAGGGCGCCGTCGGGGAACTCGCCGAGCAGCAGCTCGGCACCGAGCAGGACCGCGGCCGCGGTCATCTCCTGACGACGGACGGCCGCCAGATTTTCGATCGGCGGCGTCGGTTGCCCCTTGTCTCCCTGGCACAGCACGCAAATACCGATCGCCGCGCCGTCCGCCCGAGCCCGCGCCAGGGTGCCGGCGCAGAGCAACTCTGCATCGTCGGGGTGGGCTGTCACCGCCAGGACCCGTTCGCCGGCAAAGTCGAGTCGCATGGTCCTATCGCAGCTGAATCTCGGGGAGGGCGGCCACGTAATCGGCAACGGTTAGCTCCGCGTCGGGGTGCATCCGCAAGAGCGACGCCGGGCAGGCGGCAGTGATCGGCCCGTGCAACACCCGGCGGACCACAGCCCGTTGCCAGGGGCGGTTGCAGTAAAAGCGGAGCCGCCGCGCCGCCAGGATCTCGCGCATCCCGACCGTGACCGCCCGCCGCGGAACGATGGTGATCTCGCCGCCGACCGTCACCGCGTTGATGGTCCGTGTCTCGCGGGCTAGGCTGAGCACGCGCGTCGGTAGGGCGGCAAACTCCTCGACGGAAAGCGACTCGCCTGGTTCCGGCGGCTCATTGAAGGCGACATGGCCATTGATGCCGATGCCGCCGAAACAGGCATCGACGCCCCCGCGCTGCTCGATGAGCCGACCAACGGCGCCGGGGGCGTGCGGGTCGGGGAAGACGCGGTTCTCCGGCCGCGGCGCCAGGTCCGGGGCGAGCAGGCCATAGAACCTCCGCGCCATGAAACCACGGAAGCTCAGCGGGTGGTCAGGGGCGATCCACTGGTCGTCATCGGTCAGGTATTCGTCCATGTTGATCAACACCACATCCCGGCAATCGATGCGCTGCTCATTGATCATCTGTGCCAGGATGGGGAACTGATCGACGGGGCCGACGGGCACGATCAGCGTGGCGGCACGGCCGGCCGCGTGAGCCTCCTGGATGACGCGGAGCATCGCCTGGGCCATGTCATGGGCAACATCGGCCAGGTCGCCGCGCACACGGACCTTGACTGGCGTCCCCTCACCAAGACGCTCGGGCGGGATGCTCAGGTAGGCCGGTAGCTCGATGGTCATGACCGGGGTCTGCACCTACTATGTGGAGCCGGGAGGCAGGAAGTCTCGGACCGCAACCGGCGCTCCTATCTCAACCGACCGCTGCGCCGCCTGGCAGAGGGCGACCGACCAGAGGCCGTCTTCGCCCGACGCTGCCAAGGCCAGGGAATCCTTTCCGCGGACCGCCCGCACGACCGCGGCAATCTCCTGCTCCAGCTCGAAGACCTCGCCGGCCGGACTGTGCAGGGGAACCTCGCGGACCTCCTCGCCGTTGAACCACTCCAGCGCGAACCGAGGGGATGGGTCGCGCGCATCGGCACCGTGCCACCTTGCCCAGAGGGCCCCTGTGGTCCCGGTGAGCTTGAATGTCTGATGGTGCCCGTAGGCGGCGAGGGTCTGCGAGATCACCGCGTAGGCCCCGCCGGGGAAGGTCAAGACCGCGCTGAAGTTGTCCTGCAATTCGGGGTGGCCGGGCTGCCGGGAGTTGGCCCGGGCATAGACGGTCTCCGGCTCGCCGGCCTGAGCGAAGTACCAGCGGGCCAGGTCGAAAAAGTGGATGGGCTCTTCCAAAATCCAGTTGCCGACGCGGCGGATGTCATACCGCCATCCCTGCGAGCCTTGCCGGTAGGGCCGACGCCACAGCTCGATGAGGGCATACAGTGGCCGGCCGATCTCCCCGCTGTCCACGAACTCCTTCATCTTGCCCCACAGGGCCGACAGACGCAGCTCGAAGCCGACGGCCAGGAGTTTGCCCTGCCGCCGGGCTAGCGCGTTCAGCTCGGCGCACTCGGCGGCGGTCAGGGCCATCGGCTTTTCCATGAGGAGATGACGGCCCGATTCGAGGACAGCCCGGCCGACCTCGAAGTGCAGGTGCGACGGCAGAACGACATCGACGATATCGAGGTCATCGCGCCGCAGCAACTCGCGGTAGTCGGCGTACACGGCCGCCCCGGGGTGGGCGGTCCGGGCGGCGGCCCGGCTGGCCTCGGAGGCAGCGGCGACGGCCATTAGCTCCGCCCCCGCCGTCTGGGCGATGGCCCGGGCGTGATGACTGCCCCAGAGCCCGTAGCCGATCAGGCCAAATCGCACGGTGGCCATTGCTCATCTCCTGCGCAGCAATCCTCAGCCCACTGTAGGGACTTTTCCGCCGGGGGAAAGACCTGCCATGCCGGGGGTCTAAGCCCACCAGGGGTTCTTTGACTTTCTGGCCGGCCGCTCATACCGTGAACGGAGAGTGGGTAGATTCCTTCTGAGGATCGCTCCGATGAATAGTAAGCTCCTGACCACGACCGTTACCTTACTGATCCTGACCGGCCTGGTTCTGAGGCCAACCTCCCTGGCCCGGTCGGCGGAAGCGCCCCGGCCGAACATCGTCTTCCTTCTCGCCGACGATCTCGGCTACGGCGATGTGGGCTTTCACGGCGGCGAAATCAAGACGCCCCATCTCGACCAACTCGCCGCCGCCGGCGCCCGGCTGGAGCAGTTCTATGTTCAGCCCCTGTGCTCTCCCACCCGCGCCGCCCTGATGACCGGGCGCTACCCGATGCGGCACGGTCTGCAAGTTGGTGTGGTGCGCCCCTGGGCCCAGTATGGTCTGCCGCTGGAAGAGCGGACACTGGCCCAGGCGCTCAAGGAGGCCGGCTACACCACTGCTATCTGCGGCAAGTGGCACCTCGGCCACTTCCGCCGCGAGTATTTGCCGACTCGGCGCGGCTTCGACCATCAGTACGGCCATTACAACGGGGCCATCGATTATTTCACCCACATCCGCGACGGTGGTTTCGACTGGCACCGCGACGACCGGGCCTGTCTTGACGAGGGATACAGCACCCACCTGCTGGCCCGCGAGGCAGCCCGCCTCATCGGCGAACAGGATGTCTCCCGGCCGCTTTTCCTGTACGTACCGTTCAATGCGGTGCACGCGCCCCACCAGGTGCCGGAGAAGTACAAAGAGCCCTACGCCCATCTCTCGGAGCCACGCCGCACCTACGCCGGCATGCTGGCGGCGATGGACGAGGCGGTCGGCCAGATTGTCGCCGCGCTGGACAAGAAAGGGATGCGGAAGAACACGTTGATCATCTTCGCCAGCGACAACGGCGGGCCGGCCCCGGGGCGCGTGACCAGCAATGGCCCGCTGCGGGCGGGGAAGGGGACGCTTTACGAAGGAGGGGTCCGCGTGGCAGCCTTCGCCACCTGGCCGGGACACATCAAGCCGGGCACTGTGGTGAACGAGCCGCTGCACATCGTGGACTGGTATCCGACGTTGCTGAAACTCGCCGGTGCCTCGCTCGAGCAGAAGCTGCCCCTCGACGGCCGGGACGCCTGGGCGACTATCGCGGAAGGCAAGCCCTCGCCGCACCAGGCGATCCTGCTCAACGCCGCCCCGCGCAGTGGCGCCATCCGCGTCGGTGACTGGAAGCTGGTCCTGGGCGGCGACATCCGGGAGGGCGATGAACCCGGGGTCCAACCCGCCGAGGGTGGACAGGGCGGCCTGATCGAGTTGTTCAACCTGGCTGAGGACCTTGCCGAGAAGAAGAACCTGGCCGCCTCTCGCCCAGACAAGGTCAAGGAGCTTCGCGCCGTGTACGAGACGCTGGCCCGGCAGGCTGTGCCGCCGAAGATCCGGCCGCGGCCGAAGGACTTCCGAGTGCCCAAGGTCTGGGGCGAACCGGACTGATCTCCTTTGTCTGGGTAGATTGGGTTCGCTACTTACGGCTGGGGGCCAAGCCGTGAGCGGCAGTGGCCGGGTTGTTGGCCCCGCCGGAGTAGGGCCGCCTTGCCAACCAACGATCGCTCGGTCCGGCGTCTGGACGGAGGAATTATTCCCCCAGTTGCAGACAGATCAGTTCCTTGTCGTCGCGCACATAGAGTCGGCCGTCGGCGAGGGCGGGATGGGCCCAGGTCGGACCACAGACCCTGGCCCGAGCCAACTCACGGTACTCCTTCGGGTCGGGATCGAGAAGGACCAGGTTGCCGTTATCGTCGAGCATCAACAGCTTGTCGTCGCCGGTGCGCAGCAGCGAGGCATGATATCGACCGACCTTCGGGCGGTTCCACAACTCCTCGCCGGTGGCACTCGCGACGCAGCGCAGCGTCACCCGCGGCGGCGGCAGCAGGCCCCCCGTCACCAGGTAGACGTGCTCCTTGCCGACCGGCACGGGCGTCGAGAAGTAGCAGGTCAGGGCGCCGTTTTTCCACGCCTGGGAGAAGGCCGGCTTGCTGTCCTTGACCTGCAGGCGCAGCCCCACGCTGCCGTAAGTCACCGAACTGGCCAGTAGCAAGTCGCCAGCCCGGATGGGGGTCGTCGAGCTTTCGCTCAGCAGGTCCACTAGGGGGAACTTCCAAAACACCTCGCCGCTGGCCGGGTCGAGCGACACCACGTTCGCTCCCGTCAAAAAAACGACCTGTCGCCGGCCGGCCTGATCAAAGACGATCGGCGACGAGTAGCTGGCCGGATCGTCCAGCGACTTCCAGACTACCTCCCCCTTGGCCTTGCCAAAGGCGACGACCGACGCTCCCTTGGCTCCCACGTTGACCAGGACTTTGTCCCCCTCGACCAGCGGCGAACAGGAGACGCCAAACTTCAAGGGAGGCGGCTGGAACTGCCGGGCCGTATCCACCTGCCAGACCGGCTTGCCGCTGTCGGCCTCCAGGCAAGTGAGCACCCCGGTGACGCCAAGAGCGTAGACCCGGCCCTCCACGACAGCCGGCGTCGCCCGCGGCCCGACGCCGAACGGGCTATCGAACCGAGCCCGGGGGTAAGTGTACCGCCACAGCTGCTTACCGGTTGGGCTGGCGAAGCAGAGCACCTCCTCTTCGTCCTTGTCCTTGACCTTGACGTGGAGGAAGACCCGGCCGCCAGCGACCACGGGCGAGCTGTGCCCCTCGCCGACGGGCTGACGCCAGAGCACCCGGGGCGGCTCCTTCCAGACGGCCACCTTCTCGGGCGAGACAGCGTTCCGGCCGGGGCCGAGCCACTGCGGCCAGTCTGCCGCCGCGGCTAGGGTCGTACACAAGCACAGGGCGATCAGCGCGGGTACCCAGGGCATGCAATCCTCCTTGGGATGGATGACTGTCGGGAGTCAGTGAGTAGGCGTCAGCCGTGCGCCGCCGGGGTGGGCACAGCTTCTTCGGGCGAGTTAAGGAAGTAGTGCAGCGGGGCGTAGCGCCACTCCACGCCGAATGCGCGGGCCAGTTCCTTTAACCGGCGCAGGTAAGTTTCGGTGATCTGATTGCCGGTTTCCTGATACGACGGATCACAGTAGTAAACCCGGCAGCCGAGCGGTCGCGGCTCCCGCGCCGTACAGAGCCGATCCTTCTGAAAAGGGCAGAAGTCAGGCGACACCGGCCGCTCGTAAGCCGGAGCGCCGGCCAAGAGGACGTCGGCCTCCAGATTGCTAACAAACAGGACGTGGCCGTACTCCTTGAACCGGCAACAGCGGCCGCTGGCAACGCACACCGGCCCAGCCTCGGCCACGGCACGATCGACCTCACGGTACAACTCCAGCACCCGGCGCCGCAGCTCTTCTGACATCGACCGCCCCCACCCGTGACGAATGCCGAATCAGTCGTTCTAAAGCTTGATCAGCCGCACCCGGCGCGTGATCTCCTCAGCGGAGATCAGCTCGCCTCGGCCCGCGCCGGGGCAGATGCGGCATGTCTGCTCCCACGCCTCGGGAGTGGCGACGTTGCTTTCCCAGAACGGCCAGGTCCGGCATTGCCGCGGCCGGACCGGGTAGATAGTACAGCCACGGGCGCGATCGTAGAAGACGCAATCGCCGTTAGCTTTCTCGCGCAGGCTGCGGCCGCGGCCGGCCCGCCGGGTGTAGACCGCCTGGGTCTCCGGCACCGGCTCCCCCAGGAACGCGGCGATCGCCGCCACCTCCTCGTCATTGACCCAAACATAGCCTGGGGCCCCCGTGCAGCAGTGGCCGCAGCGGGTGCAGCGGAATCGCAGGCCGTTTTGATACCATGGTTGGGTCATACGGTCCCCGTCCTTCCCCCAGGGCATCGTGAGCGTTTCTGTTATCATACCGACTTGGAATGAGGCGGGCTGCCTGGCCGATACGATCCGGGCGCTGCGGCGACAGGGACCGCTGGAAGTCCTCGTGGCCGACGGCGGCAGTACCGACGCAACCCGCCAGGCCGCCGTGGAAGCCGACTGCTTCCTGGAGGCGCCGCGCGGCCGGGGTTCGCAGATGAACGCAGGGGCTGCCCAGGCCCGCGGCGATGTGCTCCTCTTCCTGCACGCCGATTGCACCCTGGAGGACGGCGCCCTGGCCGAGGCCGAGCGCCTCCTGCGGCGGTGCGGCGTGGCGGCCGGCTGTTTCACCATGACTGTCAACGCCCGTGGTTTGCTCTACCGCTGGATCGACGCCGCAGCGTCGGCACGGGTCCGCCTCGCCGGCCTGATCTATGGCGATCAGGGACTGTTCCTGCGGCGGCAGCTCTTCGAGCACCTCGGCGGCTTCCCGCCGCTGCGGTTGATGGAAGATGTCTTCTTCAGCCGCCGGCTGGCCCGGTGCGGCCGGTTGGTCATGGCCCGACGGCGCATCTGGGTGTCGCCGCGGCGCTGGCAGCGCGCCGGCATCGTCCGTCAGACCCTGCGCAACTGGACCCTCCTGACCCTTGCGGTCGCCGGCGTTCACCCGGATCGGCTGGCAGAGTTGTACCCTGCGGTGCGGTGATGCGGGCCGGACCGAGCCCGTGCCTTTCCCATGCCAATGAATACGGCCCCATCCTCCGGCAGAGGATGGGGCCGCCTTGATGCCACTTGCGGCTTAGCGTCGCGGCCCGAGCCCGGCGCCAAGCCGCAAGTGGCAAAGACCACCCAGGGCGATTCCGCATTAAGCGAGGATCTTGGTAATGACCCGGCCCTCGCGGAACAGCTGGATCGGCCGGCCGGTTGAGGTCATCAACTCGTGGTGCGGGTTGATCCCCAACAGGTGGAAGATCGTCGCCGCGATGTCGTCGGGCGTGCACGGCTCGGTGGCCGGGGCCATTCCCTGGCTGTCAGTGCTGCCGTGGACATGGCCGCGCTTGAAGCCGCCGCCGGCCAGCACCACTGCCATCGACCGGGCCCAATGGTCGCGCCCGGCCCGTTGGTTGATTCGCGGCGTCCGGTTGAACTCGCCGGCGCAGTAGACGATCGTCTGATCGAGCAGGCCCCTGTTGTCCAGGTCCTCGATCAGGGCCGACAGGGTCTGGTCAAGCTGGGGCAGGTTGCGGTTCTTCAACGTCTGGAAGTTGTTGTTATGCGTGTCCCAGCCCCCGCCGCCACTGATGGTGACGAAGCGGACGCCCGCCTCCACCAGCCGCCGGGCCGCCAGCGCCCCCTGACCGAACGGGTTGTTGCCGTAGCGCTCGCGCAACGATGGCGGCTCCTTGGCCAGGTCGAAGGCCTGCTTGGTTTTGTCGGACCGCAGAATGTCCAGGGCTTGCTTGTGGAAGGCGTCCAGGCCATCGGCCAACTCGCTGGAACGGTCCAGGGCCCGGAAGCCCTTGTCGAAGCCCTCCACCAGCTTCTCGCGGTCTTCCAACTCCTCGAGTGTGAAGCCGGTCGGCAGGGTGATGCCGCGGACGCGCAGGTTGGCCGCACCGCCCCGGCCGGCCCCGCCGATCCCCTCGACCACGAAGGGGTTGTAGGCGGTCCCCAGATAGCCCGCCTGGCCGACACTGCCGTTACGCAGCTCGCTGAAGGTGACATACGGCGGCACCCCCATCTCGCACGGCAGCAACTTGCTCGCCAGCGAGCCGAGCGACGGGTACTGCAAGGCGGGCGTCGGTTTGTTGCCGGTCGTCATCCAGGTGGCGGCGATGGCGTGACTCGGGATGGAGTGGGCCAGCGAACGCACCACCGTGCATCGGTCCATCACCTGGGCCATCTTCGGCAGGTGCTCGCAGATCTCGATGCCCGGAACGTTGGTCTGGATCGGCTTGAATTCGCCGCGAATCCCTTCCGGGGCCTCGGGCTTCAGGTCCCACATGTCAATCGTGGCCGGGCCGCCGGGCAGCCAGACCAGGATGACCGAAGTGGCCTTGCGGTTTTTCAGGGCATCGGCCCCGCCGACGGCCTTGGCCTGCGCCTCCAACCGAAGGAGTTGAGGCAGGGTCAGACCCATCAGGCCGGCGGTGCCGATCCGGAGCACCTCGCGCCGCGTGAAGCCCTCGCAATCTTTCCAGCAGCCGGTTGCCATGGTCGATTCCTTTGTGAGCCCTGAAGATGTCCCCCTGGTTACCCGCCCGTCAGGGCCGCGCAGGCGGGACCGCGCAGCGTTTGCTTGCGGCCAACGTCAACCGGCCGGTTGACACC
>DATLYH010000156.1:0-11655 GCA_035575035.1 Gemmataceae bacterium | reverse complement strand
GGCGGTCGCCTCCCGCCGCATCTCGCGGAGGCGGCCGGCGTCGCGCCGCAGCATCTCGTCCCAGGACCGGAGGTGCTCCGCCGCGTCGCGGCGGCGCCAGGGCACGTAGGCGTCCCGGTAGCCCTCGAGGAGGGCGTTGAGCATCCGGGCCTGGTACTCCCGGCCGTCGCCGCACCCGGCGACGGCCAGCCGGTAGACCCAGGGGCCGACCGCTTCGGCCCGGACGTAGCACACGACCCAACCGGGCTCGACTCCCCGGGCGTAGATCCCCTCGTGGAAGCTGGTGTAACGCACCAGGTCCTGCCCCAGCCCGTCCGGGTTGGGGGAGCCCGGCCCCGGGCAGTAGAAGAGCAGGCCGTACACGGCCCCGCCGGGGGGCGGGCCGCCGAAGAAGGGGAACGAGCAGGCCAGGACGAGGGGAAGCATTGGCGTGTCTCCTCTTTTTCACCTGCGTCCCGACCGGGATCAGCGGGGGCACCGCTGGCGCGCCGGTCTTTCCCAGCGCCTCGACGACCCAGGCGCGGAAGCGAGCGTCACCGGCCGGGTTCACCGTGACGGGAGGGCGAGGACTACCCGGGGGCACCGGGCGCGGGACGATCGGAGTGGGGACGTGTTCCCGGGTCAGTGCGTCGAGCAGGGCCGGCACCGCTTCCAGGCCGAACTTGCTGAACGCCTGGGTCGCTTTCTGCTGGACTTGCGGGTCATGGCGCCGGAAGAGGTCCTTCACGAAGGGCAAGGCCGCCCGCACCGCCGGGCCGATCTGCCGCCACACGTCCTCAACCTCGGCGCGGGCATCTTCGTCCGGATCGTGGCGCGAGGCGACGAGCACGGGCAGAACCTTCTCCAGCGGCCGGTCGATCCGCCACAGCGCCGCGGCGATCCTGGCATTCAGCCCCTCGGCGGCGCTGCGACAGCCGCACAGGAGCAGGAGTTCATGGGGCGAGCCGAGGTCCAGGCAGGATGAGCGGAGCAGGGTCGAGCGCAACACCTGCTCGTCCGACACGCAGGTCACGAACGACATCTGCCTGGCACTTCAAGATGGCAATCCGATCGGATGCCCGCATGCGCAACGGCAGCGTCGCCAGCCCACGCGCCGCCAGCCAGCAGTCGAAGGGGTTCGACGCCAGCCCCCAGATGCTCACCGCTGCGCTGACCGGCGCCAGCAGGGTGAGGATTGCTCTTCCTCCCTGGCGTTCCCCTTGCTATACCTCCCCCTCGGACCCCTCCCCCGATAACTTGGCCCGGCTCGCGGCGGCAAGGCCGGCAGTCGGGGCGGACCAGTCAAGAGGAGCGGCGGACCATGACCGGGAGAACCGAACCAGGGCGGAGCCAAACGGGCCGTCGGCTCCAGCTCGCCGGCCTGGGCCTTGTTGCCGTTGGCCTGCTCCTGCCCTGGGTGGCGCTGTCGTCGGCTCAGCAAGTTTACCGCGAAGGCTTCGAACGCGAGACGGTCTGGGTCCAGGGGACGGCCGACGCCGCGTTCCGCGAGAACCGCCATCGCGTCACCGAGGACCATGCCCACGGCGGCCAGCGCTCCGAGCATATCCAGATCGAGGCGCAGCCGGGCAGCTTTATCCACTACCACCTTGACATCGGCCGGGCGCCCGTCACCGACGAGCTGAACATCAGCGTCTGGATCAAGGCCAATCGGCCCGGGGCCCAGCTGCTGGCCCGGCTGGTGCTGCCCCAGGAGCGCAATCCCCAACGGCCCGACGAACCGCTCACCGTCGTCGTCCGCGGCGATCTCTACCAACTCGCCGGCCGTTGGCAGCGACTGGAGCTGCGTCGCCCGGTTAAACTCCTCAAGGAACAGCAGCAGCTGCTCCGGGTCGAGCTGAAACGCGATATCGCCATCGACGATGCCTACATCGACCGCGTCCTGCTCAATGTCTACGGCGGCCCCGGGCTGAACGAGATCTGGATCGACGACCTGGAGGCCGGCCCCGTGCTGGAAGCCCCCTCATCGCGGCCGCCCGCCCGGCCGACGGCCCGTGATGGCGTGCTCACGCCGCGCCGCGCCGCCGTCGTCCAGCTTAACCGCGACCAACTCGTGGTCAGCGGCAAGAAGTTCTTTTTCCGCGGCGTTCGCCACACGGGCGCCCCGCTCAAGGTGCTCCGTGACGCCGGCTTCAACACTATCTGGTTCGACGAGGACACGACCGCCGCCGTCCTTGAGGAAGCGGCCAATCTCGGCTTCTGGGTCGTGCCCACCTTGACGTCGGTCCTGAAGGACCAGCACCTCACCTCCAGCGAGGCCCTGGCCCGGACGATGTCGCACTTCCTGGAGCGGGACGAGATACTCTTCTGGGACCTCGGCGGCGGCCTGCAAGCCGAGCAGGTGACCGCCCTGGCCCGGACTGCCCAGCTTGTCCGCGCCGCCGACACCCGTCCCCTGGCCGCCGATGTCTGGGACGGCTTCCAGCCCTACTCGCGGAATGTGGACCTGCTCGGCGTGCATCGCTGGCCGTTGATGACCGGCCTGGAGCTGACCCAGTACCGCGAGTGGCTCAACCAGCGCCGCCTGCTGGCCCAGCCCGGCACTTTCTTCTGGACCTGGGTGCAGACCCATACGCCCGAATGGTACGCCGCCCTGCTCGCTCCCGATCGCGCTCCGGGCGCGCGCCAGGACACCCTGACATCAACCAGCAACCGCGCGGCGACCGGCGCCACCGAACCGGCGCTGGTCGGCCCGCAGCCGGAGCAGGTCCGTCTGGTGACCTACCTCGCCCTGGCGGCGGGCTGTCGGGGACTGGGGTTCTGGGCCGACCGCTTCAGTGCCGACCCCGCCGGCCGCGACCGCTTGTTGAACCTGGCCTTGCTCAACCAGGAGCTGCAAATGCTGGAACCGCTCCTGGTGACGGCCGAGCCGCCCCTGTGGATCGACACCTCGCTGCCGCAGGTCAAGGCGGCGCTGATGCGCACCGACCACGGCATCCTGGTCTTACCGATCTGGGTGGGGGCCGGCTCGCAGTGCGTCCCCGGTCAAGCGGCGACCGTCAACCTGACCATCACCGTGCCGCAGGTGCCCAACGGCGCTCAGGTCTGGGAGGTCACGCCCGGCGAGGTCCGCTCGCTGCGGGCCGAGCGCGTCACCGGCGGCGTCAAGGTCACCATCCCCGAGTTCGGCCTGACCACGGCCATTGTCTTCACCTCCGACACAGGGCCGACTGGGCTGCTGGTGCGCTTCCAGGATCAGGCCCGCCGGCTGCGCAAGCTGGCGGCCCAGTGGTCGCATGACCTGGCCCAGGTGGAGCTGGAGAAGGTGGCCCGGGTCAATGCCGAGCTGGAGCAGGCCGGCCGCCGGCTCCCCGATGGGGCGGCGCTTCTGGAGAATGCCCGTGCCCGGCTGCAAACATGTGCCCGCCAGTTCGACAACGGCGACTACCGCGAGGCGTACCGGGAGGCCCAGCGGGCGTTGCGGCCGTTGCGCATTTTGATGCGGGCCCACTGGGAGCAGGCCGTCCGCGACCTGAACGCCCTCGGCCGGCCTTCCCTCCCTGTGATCCGGATGCAGGGACCGGACGGACCAGACGAGCGCCGCGGCCCGCGGAAGAATCCACCGGAGGAGAAGGAGGATTACCCCCGCGACACTGAGGCGGCGGTGGCAAGTCCCTACGCCATGAGCTTCTTCACACTGCCGCGGCACTGGGAGCTGTTCGAGCAGGTGCGGCGCTCAACGCCTTCGGCCAACGTGCTGCCCGGCGGCGATTTCGAGACACCGCCGGATGAGACGCCCCACGCCTGGCTGGCCCAGCCGGTCAACCTCGACGAGGTAGAGCTGACCGCCCGCCGGGTCAGCAGTCAGCCGCACAGCGGCAAGCAATGCTTGATGCTACAGATCAAGCCGAAGAACCGCGAGCAGCCGCCGGCAGCCTTGGAGCGGACCTTCCTGGCGATCCATAGCCCGGCGGTCCGGCTGGAGCCGGGGAGCTTGGTGCAGGTCAGCGGCTGGGTGCGCATCCCGGCCCCCATCACCGCCTCCGCCGACGGGGCCCTGCTGTACGACAGCGCTGGCGGCGAGCCGTTGGCCGTCCGTCTGACCGAGCCGACGGGGTGGAAGAAGTTCACCCTCTACCGACGGGTGCCGGCCGACGGCACGATCTCCTTGACGGTGGCGTTGACCGGTCTGGGGACGGTTTATTTCGACGATTTGCAGATCGAACCGCTGGTGCCGGCGGCGGTGCCGCGGGAGGTGGTGAACACGCCGTTCGACCAGCCGCGGAACCGGCCGACGGCCCCCGACGCCGGTCGGAAGAAAGCTCCGCCGCCGCGCCGCCGGGGCGGGTAAGCCGGTCTTGCTCTATGACGCGCTCTCGGGAAAAGGGGTCAGGAGCACTTGGTAGAAGCCCCTGATGACCGCACTTCTTTCCTCGCATCATTCTGTGAGATAGGATGAGATTGAATGCTGGAGTGTTGGCAGGGCAGCGGGGTGTGAAGATGCCTGCTGCGCTGCAAGAAGTTCCCCTTCGAGATCGTCCCCCCCGCCGAACGGTCCCGCCCCGGCCAAGAAGAAGTATGGTTAGATCCGCCCGTCGTTACGACACCTATCTGCCGCTGACCTGACCGGCATGGAGAAGAGGAAGGCTCCTCAGGGGAGGAGTTGACATCAGCAAAACGGGGCGTGGCGACTCATCCGGCGTCGCGCAGGACGAGCAGCACTTGCAGCGTTCCCTCGCGCGGCGGCTTGCGACTTTCCAGGAAGCGCTTGACCTCGGCCGAGCCGGAGCGGGGCCGGACTGGGTTGTAGGCCAGAGCCAGGGCCAGCCGCTCGGGTGCTTTCGCCGCCGGCTTGCCGGGCTCCGGCCGCGGCACTCCCCCCTGCTTCGTCAGCGCCTGGGCCACCTGGTCGCCCGTCGTCTCCGCCAACGGCTTGCGCAGGTCCACACCCGGCAGGGCCTGGCTCCGCGGCGTCAGCTGGCGCGGATCGACACTCAGAAGCTGGGATATTTCCTTGCGGTCTGCCTCGTTCAAGGAGGCGGCCACCAGCTGCGTGAACTGGCGCGGTCCGGCCTCTGCCTTGCGGTCCTCCGCACCGAGTTGCTCCAGGACCCGGACCAATTCGTCCGGCGTCACGTCCTCGAGGTAGATGACATAATTGGTCTTGAACTGGCCGTATCTCAGCCGCACCTGTGCAACCTGATCGACGATCAGACGGATGCCGTTGGCCTCCAGCACCGGTTGCAGGCGCTTGAAGGCCCTGGCACTGCTCTCGCGGCAAGGAAGCTCCAGGCGGAAGGCGCTCCCCCGATTCAACTCCCCGCGGAGCTCCTGCCGGGACTTCTCCTGATCGAGTTCGTGCAGGTTGATGACAATCGGCAACTGGACATCCGCCGCCCGGAACAACTCCTTCTTCTCGACGGGGGCAGGGGAGGCCAGCACCTCGGGATCGGGATCGGGCTCATCGGCCGGGGCCGGACGCGGCGCCCGGACCAACTCCGGGGGGGCCGGCCGGGATGATGCGGCGGGCCGGGGGCCGGCGGGCGGTTCTTCGCGCGGCACTGGGGTGTGCTCGGGGAGCGATTCGGCCCTCGCCGCCGGGACGGCCGGCGCCGGCTGGGACTGGCGGGCGACCGGAGGGTCGGACCAAGTTGGGCCGGAGAAGTAGAGGTACGAGCCGATGCCGACCGCGATCAGCATGGCAGCCGCGGCGGACAGCCCGAGCCAGAGCGGTATGGTGGCCGGCTGGGGCGATGGCGGACGGAACCGGCCCAACTCGGCCTGCTGCTCGGCGAAGGTCGCTATCAGCCGAAACTGGAATTCCGGATCGGACCGCTTCCGCGGCAGCCGGCGGAGCCGTTGGGCGTCTTCCTGAAGGGCGCGCAGCAGGGCACGGGCCTCGGTCGACCGCCGAAGCAGCCGCAGGACGGCCTTGCGCTGGCGGGCACTTAGCTCGCCGTCAACGTAGGCACTCAGCAGTCGGCGGCAATGGTCGGATAACATCGGTCGCTCTGCTGCCCCGGAGGGCAGCCCCTGGTCGGGCGCAGGCACCGCGGCCGGCAACAGGAGCGTCAACAACAGGTCGGGCAACCCCCGCGCCAACACTCGGGGTTCTGTTATTCTTCCCTCGCCAATAATTCCCGCAGCTCCGCCCGGGCCCGGTGCAGCCGGCTCCGAATCGTCCCGATCGGCACCTGCAGGATTTCAGCCATGGTCTCGTATTTCTGCCCCTCAATGTCCTTGAGGATAAGCACCGCCCGATGCTCGGGGGACAGCCGGTTCAGGGCCGCCTGAATCCGCCGTTCTTCCTCGGCCTGTTCCAGGGCATGGCCCGGACGGCTAGACTCCGAGACGTCCAGCGGCTCAACTCCCCCCTCGCCGTTGCGGCCAGCGTCCAGACTAAGGCCGGCCCGTTGTCGCCGTTTCAGGCTGATGGCCGTGTTGATGGCGATGCGGTATAGCCAGGTAAAGAAACGCGAGTCTCCCTTGAAGCTGCCCAGCGACTGGTAGGCGCTCAGGAAAGCGTCCTGGACCACGTCTTGGGCATCCTCGGCGTTATCGACCAACCGATAAACGGTGTTGTAGAGACGATCCTGGTAGCGGCGCACCAACTCCCCGAAGGCTGCCGTGTCACCTTTGAGGCATTCATCAATCAGCCAGTGGGAGTCGGCGCTCACGGTTTCCTGTGTTTTAGACGAGGAGGGATGAGTGAGAGTTCCCGAAAGCGGGGCCGCCCGCCGGCCCTCGAGCGATGTGCTGTTCATAATGACACAATCGGCATAAGTTGTCAAAGTCCTCCGAGCCCGGAACACCAGCGACGGGTCCTCCGAGCCCGGAGCGTTAGCGACGGGCCGCCCCTTACTCGAACAGCATCGGCTGCGGGTCGATCTCCTCGGGCCGCTGCTTCATCGGCCGGCCCAAAAGTTGGTAAGAGCGCGGCGTCGCCACCCGGCCGCGCGGCGTGCGGATGATGAACTGCTCACGCAGCAGGTACGGTTCGATCTCGTCGCTGAGGGTGTCGGCTGGCAGATTCATGGTGGCGGCTAGCGCCTCGACGCCGGTCGGCCCCCCCTCGAAGACGCCGATCAATGTCTCCAGGTAACGGCGGTCCTGCTTGTCCAGCCCCTCGGGATCCACTTCGGCCATTTGCAAAGCAGCGCGGGCGACATCGAGGGTGATCCGGCCGTCGGCTTCACTGGCGGCGTAATGACGTGTCCATGACAGCCGGGCGTTGGCGATGCGCGGCGTGCCCCGGCTGCGGCGGGCCAGCTCCAACGCCGCGTCGTCGGTGATCTCGGTTTGCAGCTTGCGGGCATTGACCCGGATGATCTGAGCCAGTTCCTCGACGCTGTAGAACTCCAGGTGCTCGTGCATCTTGAAGCGGTCGCGCATCGGACTGGAGAGCAAGCCGCTCCGCGTGGTTGCTCCCACCAGGGTGAACCGCTTCAGCCGCATCGAGATGGTCCGGGCGTTGAGCCCCTCGCCGAGCACGATGTCTATTCGGAAATCCTCCATTGCCGGATAGATGAACTCCTCGACCACCCGCGGCAGGCGGTGGATCTCGTCGATAAAGAGGAAAGAGCCCTCTTCGAGATTGGTGAGGAACGGCAGCAGATCGGCCGGCTTGGACAGGGCCGGGCCGCTGGTCATCTGGATTGATGTGCCCAGTTCGTTGGGCAGGACGGTGGCGAAGGTGGTCTTGCCCAGGCCGGGCGGCCCGTCGAAGAGGATGTGCGGCATCGGCTCCTTGAGCTTCTTGCAGGCGTTGAGGACAACATTCAGGCGCTGGACCACCGCTTTCTGGCCGATGACCTCACGCATCCAGCGGGGGCGCAGGGCGGCGTCGCGCTGGCGATCCTCCTCGGACATCCCGGCCTGAACCACAGGTTGACGCGGCATGGCGACTCCGCTGGTTAATGCTTGAAGATTTCCCGGATCATCTCGTCGGCCGACCCGAACGACCGGCCGCCGGCCAGCACCTTGTCAAGGCGGTCACGGGCGTCGGCCGGACTGAGGCCAAGGGCAAGCAGGGCCTGGTAAGTCTCTTCCAGCACATCGCCGTTGACCGCTGCCGCCGCGGCCGGCTCGCCGTTCGCGGCTGCCTCCGGCATCACGGTAAAACGGGTCACTTTGCGGCGCAGAGTGGCAACGATCTGCTCGGCGGTGGCGGCGCCGACGCCGGGCAGCGTGGTCAGCCACTTGGGGTCCTGGCGCTGGATGGCGTCGGCGATCTCGCGGATCGGCCGGGTCAGCGCCTTCATCGCCTTGCGGATGCCGACCTTGTCCACCGTGCAGAACAACTCGAAGAACTCCAGCTCGGCCTCGCTGGTGAAACCGACCAACCGCGGCACCACCCGCCCCTGCATCGGATTGCCATCGAAATAGTGGCTGGTGTGGAGAGTGACTTCCTGACCGATGCGCATTTGCAGTTGGCGGCGGACAAACTCCGGCACCAGCACCTGGTATTCGAGCGGTCCTACCTGGAGCCGGACCTCCTCGTCGAGAACCCGGTTCAGGATGCCGGTGATTCGGGTGATCATGGGCTACCTCAGGCCGGCAATTTCTGGACGTAATAATGGCACAGCGCCGCGGCCAGGGCGTCGGCCACGTCGGGCGGCTCGGGCAGCTGGGCCAGGCTCAGCTCGCGCTGGATGGCGTGTTGCATCTGTTCCTTGGACGCCTTGCCGCTGCCGGTGATGGTCTTCTTGATCCGCGTGGCGTTGTAGCTGACCACCTCCAGCCCGCGCTGGGCGGCTGCCAGGAAGATCACCCCGCGCGCGTGGGCCATCAGGATGGCGGTGCGGGGATGTTCATAGTGGGCGTAAAGCTGCTCCACAGCCACGACCCGCGGCCGAAACTGCTCCAGCACTTCCACTATACCAGTGTACACAGCATGAATACGACGGGCCATGTCCGTAGGTTCGCGGCCGACGGCGCTGCGGATGACGCCGGCCTCGCAGACGACCGGACCGCGGGGGCCCGCCTCGATGACGGCGTAGCCGGTGACCTGGAGTCCGGGATCAACCCCGAGGATGCGCGGGCCCGGACGGTTGTTGTCGGTATTGGCCATGAGAGAGGGCGTTTAACCACTCGCCCCCTCTCCCCTCCGAGGGGAAGAGGGGAGGGGGCCCGCAGCTAAACGATGTAGCGCCGGGATTACTGCCCCAACCGCCAGGTCGTGCCGCCGGGCCGATCTTCCAGCGTGATGCCCAGCTCGGCCAGGCGCTGACGGATCTGGTCGGCCAGAGCAAAGTTCTTGGCCTTGCGGGCATCGGCCCGCAGGTCGATGAGCAATTGCATCAGGCCGCCGACCAACTGGTCGCCGCCGGCGCCGGCAGCGGGCGGCTCGCGGAACAGGCCCAGGATCTGGCTCAGTTCCCTCAGCACCACCACGCCGCGGCGGAAGTCGGCCAGCACCGCGGGATCAGCCCGGCCCGCTTCGAGCTGCCGGCTGTCGGCGAAGCGGTTCAACGTGGTCAGCAGCTCGTAGAGGACGCCGATGGCCCCGCCGGTGTTGAAGTCGTCGTCCATGTGCTCCAGGAAGGCGTCCCGCCGCCGGGCCACTTCCGCCGGCAATTCGCTGGCCCCGCCGGTGTCGAACGGCGCCCGCGATTTCGGTGCCTCAAGGTCGTAGAAGCTCTGACCGGTGATTCGCTGATAACGCTCGAAGAACCGATAGAACCCCTCCAGCGCCCGCTGCATTTCGTCGAGGCGCTTCTCGCTGTACTCGATGGGACTGCGGTAGTGCGTACTCAGGAGCAGGAAGCGCACTGTCTCGGCGGCGTGCCGCTGGAGCAGGTCGGCGATGTTGATCACATTGCCGACCGAGCCGGCCATCTTGGCCGTGCCCATCTTCAAAAGGCCGTTGTGCATCCAGTAGCGGACGAACGGCCGGCCGGTGTATGACTCCGACTGGGCCAATTCATTCTCGTGGTGCGGGAACTTCAGGTCGTCGCCGCCGCCGTGGATATCAAGCGTCGGGCCGAGGTATTTCATGCTCATGGCCGAGCACTCGATGTGCCAGCCGGGGCGGCCCGGCCCCCAGGGACTGTCCCAGGCCGGCTCGCCCGGCTTGGCTCCCTTCCACAACGCGAAGTCGCCGGGGTTGCGCTTCTTCTCGCTCACCTCGATCCGCGCCCCCGCCGCCATCTGCTCCGGGTCGCGGCGGCAGAGCTTGCCGTAGTCGGGGTCACGGGTCACGTCGAAGTAAACGTCGCCGCCGGCCGCATAGGCGTAGCCCTTGTCAATCAGTCCCCGGATGATCTCGATCATCTCGGGGATGTGCTCGGTCGCCCGCGGCATCTGGTCGATGCCGGTGACATTCAGCCGCCGGAGGCACTCGACATAATCGCGCGTCATCTGCTCGGCCAGGGCCGCGACGGTGGTGCCCAGTTCGCGGGCGCGGACAATCAGCTTGTCATCAACGTCGGTGATGTTGACGACCCAGGTGACCCGATAACCCAGGTAGGTAAGGTAGCGCTTGACCGTATCGAAGATGACCGGGCCGACCATATGGCCGATGTGGCTCGGCTTGTAGACCGTCGGGCCGCAGACGTACATGCCGATCGGGGCGGGCGGGGGCGGGGTGAATTCTTCCTTGCGGCGAGTCAGCGTGTTATAGACATGCAAAGCCATGTTTATCCCTTGCTACTGGTCGATCAGCACGACCGCCTGGCAACTGATGGCCTCGCCGCGACCGATGGCGCCGACCTTCTCGCCGGTCTTGGCCTTGACGTTGACGGCCGAGACATCAAGCCCGAGCAAGTCGGCGAGGCGGCGGCGGATCTCGGCCTTGATCGGGCCGAGCTTCGGCTCCTGGGCGAAGATAATGACATCCACATTGACAGGCCGCCAGCCCAGCCGGTTCAGGCGCTGGAGCGTGTCGCGCAGGAACCGGCTGGAGTCGCAATCCTTGTAAACGGGGTCGGTGTCGGGGTAGGCGTCGCCGATGTCGCCGAGCCCGGCCGCGCCCAGGAGGGCGTCGGTGACGGCGTGCAGGACCACGTCGGCATCGCTGTGGCCGACCAGGCCGCGGCCATGCTCGACACGGACGCCGCCGAGCAAGAGCGGCCGGCCTTCCGCCAACCGGTGGGTGTCGTGTCCGATGCCAACCCGCATGAGCCACCCCGGATGCCGGATGGTGCGGTCCCCCTCTCCCCCCCGAAGCGGAGGAGAGGGGGGGACTGCCGTCGGGCTGGATTGTAGCGGCGGGACGCCCCTTCTGACAACGCGAGTCCGGCCGCTTCAGATGTCGAACGGGGTGCCGACCGCGTGGTCTTCGAAGCGCATGTACTGCTTGAGATACGTCAGGGTCAGCTCACCGGTGGGGCCGTTGCGCTGCTTGGCGATGATGACTTCCACCGTCCCTTCGTGCTGGCCCGGCTCGTACAACTCGGGGCGATGCAGGATCATGACGGTGTCCGCATCCTGCTCGATGCTGTTGTGGACAATAATGTCCCCGGCCACAAAGTTGGCCGGGCCGGGGACAGTCAGGTCATAAACTTCTTCGTCGCCATCCGGGCTTATGGAACGGATCTGGTCCCAGTAGACATCACTCGTTGCGAGAGCGCTAAGCGTGTCGATCTCCCGTGTAGTGTACTGCATCGAGTGCCGCGGCAGTGTGCAGCCGTCGCCGGCCAAATGACCGAGCAGGGCGGCTTGCACGGCGGAAAGCGACGGCTGGGTTCCTCCAGGAATAATCCGAGGGAGAGCGATGCG